>NZ_CAMYKH010000014.1 GCF_947258935.1 uncultured Muriicola sp. | reverse complement strand
CCTAATGTTGCCAAAGGACAAAAAGTACCTGTGGCCACTATCGGAACTACGCTTCATATGAATAATGGAGAATCCTTGGTTATTAAAAAAGGAAAAATCAGAGGGGAACTAAGTGCAGGGATGATCTGTGCAGAAGATGAATTAGGATTAGGAGACAGTCATGATGGCATTATGATCCTTGAGGCAAGTATAGAACCTGGAACCCCGGTGGCCGATCTTTTTGAGATCGAGATAGATCAAGTCTTTGAAATTGGCCTCACTCCTAACAGGGCAGATGCCATGAGTCATTATGGCGTAGCGCGAGATCTAAAAGCGGGACTAAGGCAGCAAGGCATACAGAAGGAACTCATGACTCCCTCAATAAGCAATTTTAATGTGGCCAACAGGTCCTTGAAAATTGCGGTTAAGGTAGAAGATAAAACAAAGGCTCCAAGATACGCCGGCGTTACTATTAGTAATCTAATTGTTCAACCGTCCCCTAACTGGTTAAAGAACAGGCTTAAAGCAATTGGTTTAAAACCCATTAACAATGTAGTAGATGCCACTAATTATGTGCTGCATGAGTTAGGACAACCATTGCACGCTTTTGATGCAGACAGAATCTTCGGAAAAGAGATCGTGGTGAGGACCGCTATAGAAGGAACTCGTTTTATGACCCTTGATGGTGAAGAACGTATCCTGGACAAGGAAGATCTAATGATCTGCGATGCTGAAAAAGCCATGTGTATTGCAGGAGTTTTTGGTGGGATAAATACCGGTGTTACAGAAAATACAAAATCGATCTTTTTGGAAAGTGCCTATTTCGATCCGGTTTCTATCCGAAAAACGGCCAAACGTCATGGACTTAACACAGATGCCTCTTTCCGTTTTGAACGCGGAATAGACATCAATAATGTGGAATATGCTTTGCAGCGTGCTGCTTTGCTAATTTGTGAGCTCACAGGCGGGGATATCACTTCCGACATTGTTGATCTCTACCCAAAAAAGATAGAAGATCACCAGGTCTTCCTAACATTTGAGAAAATCAATGCCTTAATAGGGCAGGAAATTCCGCGTGATGTGATCAAATCGATCCTGGCCTCTCTCGACATAAAAGTAAAAAGTGTTACGGAATCTGGATTGGGCCTTGTTATTCCGTTTTACAGAATAGATGTTCAGCGCGAGGTTGATGTAATAGAGGAGATCTTGCGGGTATATGGATACAACAATATCCAATTTGAACCAAAATTAAACGCCTCTGTTGCACCTACCTCTAGATTTGAAGATCACAAACTGCAAAATAATATCGGGGATCTGTTGGCAGCTCAGGGCTTCTACGAGATCCTTTCCAATAGTTTGAGTAACCCCGACTATTCAAAGGCTTTGGATCCTTCATGGGAAAAAGGAGCAGTCACCATTCTTAACCCTCTAAGCTCTGAATTATCTGTCCTTAGACCTTCAATGCTCTTTTCTGCTCTTGAAGCAGCCGCCTATAACATCAATAGAAAGCGACCTAATTTAAAGTTATTCGAATTTGGGAAGACCTATCACAAAACTACATCTGGTCATCTGGAAAAGGAACACCTAACCCTGCTGATAACCGGAGATAGAGTACCGGAAAGTTGGACGATGAAATCCAAACCTTCAGATTTTTATTTGCTGAAGGCAGTGGTAGAACAGATCCTGGAAAAGATGGGCGTAGGTGGATATCAAACTGCCGGAATTGAATCCACTGAATATGGCGAAGGCATCCAACTTATGAAGGATAAAACTCCGCTTGTTAAAATTGGCGTGATCCAGGGAAGCCTACTAAAGATGTTCGATATAAAACAAGAGGTGCTCTTTGCCGATTTTGATTGGGCTGCGCTTCGAAAAATGGCGTCCAGAAAGCAAATTATATTTACACCCATCCCAAAATTTCCGGCAGTAAGAAGAGATTTCGCACTACTGCTCAATAAGGAGGTACCTTTTAAACAACTGAAAGAGATCGCTTATAGAACCGAAAAGAAATTATTAAAGGATCTGTCCTTATTCGACGTCTATACAGGCGATAAATTACCAAAAGGCAAGAAGTCATATGCAGTGAGTTTTACACTTCAGGATGAAACCAAAACACTCACTGACAAGAATATAGAAAAGATCATGAACAAGATCAAAAATGCGTACGAGAAACAATTGGGAGCAGAATTACGCTAGTAAATTGAAAGAGGTTTTGGTAAAATAACACTGTCAATGGTATGAATAATCCCATTGCATTGATCGCCGTCTGCCACAGTGATCTTGGCCTTATTTCCTTGCCCATCTGTAAGAACGATATCTATTCCTTCAATGGATGCTTTGATCTTTTTACCCTGTACCGAAGTAAAGGTAGCAATGCCATTGCCACGGACCAGCGCATTAAGAATCTTCGACGCGGATAGTGAACCGGCTACCATAAAATAGGTGACCATTTCTCTGAGTTCCTTTTTATTCTCTGGGCGTAAAAGATGTTTTATCTTTTCAGATGAGAGTTTACGAAAGGCACGATCTGAAGGCGCAAAAATTGTAAAAGAAGCATCGCCATCTAAGGTAAGATCGAGATCTGTAGCCTTTAAAGCAGAAATAAGCGTGGTGTAATTCCCTGCCTCTAAAGTACTTGTGTAAATGGTTTTCTTGAAGTCGGTATATCCCTCGGGCGATTGGGCTTTCATTGATGCCAATGCAACAAAGCATAATAGAACAATATACAGGCGGTATTGTTTCATAGTTATATCTAGGGACCTTTTAATCGATTAACGGTCAAAAAGTCCGACAATATACAATCTAGGAATTAGAAATTGGGGAGCGGTTGCGGTAGTAGAACGAATTTAACATAATATTAACATTAGAGAAATTTGATTTATGGGGTTGTTTTGAGGATTCCTAATCTGTATTTTTGCTGTAATTGCAAAAAGAAAAAGAATGTTATTAAAGAGAACTAATATTGAGGAGAAGCTATCTTCAATAACCAAAAAAGAAATCGCGCAGGCAGATTTACTCTCAAGTGTTTATGAGCTTTTAAGGAAGGATACTGAGAGTGAGGAGCGAATTCAGCAAAGACTTGCCGGCAAGGCGAAAGGAATTCAGAATAACTTTGACTTTGACCAGCTCGAGACAGACAAGATCTATCATATAGAACAAATAAAGAGGATCTGTATTGAATACCGACTTCGTTTTCTGGACACCAAATACTTTAAGGGAGAGATTCCCATGGAAGGGATCTCAAAAATCAAGGCCCTGGAAAAGGAGCACAATATTCAGATTGAAGGCTTTAAAATTATAGCCCCCTCTAAATTATTCAGGTTGGAAGATAAGGATGATCCCTTATTATTTGCGCCCATCGGCAATGGATATTTCTACCTTATCCATCGCTGGGGTAATGATCTGCATCCTTTACGCCGAGCATTTGCCTGGCCCTTTAAGAACATCGTTAATTTAACTTCAATTGTACTTATAATAGCTTATTTGATCACCTTGATGGTCCCTGAAGGTCTTTTTTCTAAAAATAATTCAAGTTCAGAGTTCTGGATCATATTCTTCTTTATGTTCAAGTCTATTGCCTCGGTGGTGATATTTTACGGATTTGCGCTTGGAAAGAATTTTAATCCGGCGATTTGGAATAGCAAATATTTCAACTCTTGAAACGCACCTAAATAAATAAAAAAAGCATTCTTTCGAATGCTTTTTTTATGGATATACTTTGCCTTAAACTGGCACCGAATACATTTTTTCCCGCTGCTCCCTGATACTTTTATCAGACATATAGTCATCAAAACTTGAATAGCGATCAATGGTTTGTTTAGGAGTGAGTTCTACGATCCTACTCGCTACTGTTTGAGCAAATTGATGATCATGGGTCGTAAACATCACCGTTCCCTTAAAATTCTTAAGAGAGTTGTTAAAAGCTGTAATACTTTCCAGATCCAAATGGTTGGTAGGCTCATCCAACATTAAGACGTTTGCTCTAAGAAGCATCATTCTACTCAACATGCACCTTACCTTCTCCCCTCCCGACAAAACTGTACATTTTTTGAGTGCTTCTTCTCCACTAAAAAGCATTTTTCCAAGGAAGCCACGTATATATACCTCTTCCTTTTCCTCTTCGGTCTTTGCCCACTGTCGCAGCCAGTCTACCAAATTTATATTTTCTGTAAAAAAAGAAGCGTTATCTGCAGGTAGATAGGATTGCGTGGTAGTAACTCCCCATTGGAATTTACCACTATCTGGTTTTCTATTACCGTTAATGATCTCGTATAAAGCAGAAGTTGCTCTGGAATCCCTGGATAGCAAAGCCACCTTATCTCCCTTGGCGAGATTTAGGTTTAAATTATCAAAAAGCAAGGTACCATCCTCGCTTATGGCAGACATTCCTTCAATATGCAAAATCTGATCTCCTGCCTCGCGTTCCCGGTCAAAAATAATTGCAGGATACCTGCGAGAAGAAGGCTTAATGTCTTCAATCTTAAGTTTTTCAAGCATCTTCTTTCGGGAAGTTGCCTGTTTGCTCTTGGCCACATTAGCGCTAAAGCGTAAAATGAATTCTTGTAATTCTTTGGCTTTCTCTTCAGCCTTTTTATTCTGTTGTGCCCTTTGTCTTGCAGCTAATTGACTACTCTCGTACCAGAAAGTATAGTTTCCGGAATACAGATTGAGTTTGCTAAAATCGATATCAACCACATGGGTACATACGGCATCTAAAAAATGCCGGTCGTGAGACACCACTATCACCGTATTCTCATAATTGCCAAGGAAATTCTCGAGCCACTCAATTGTTTCATAATCCAGGTCGTTCGTAGGCTCATCCATCACTAAAACATCCGGGGTGCCAAACAATGCCTGAGCTAATAAAACCCGTACTTTTAACTTGGCATCCAGATCAGACATTTGTGTAAAATGATACTCTTCCCTAATTCCCAAATTAGACAATAAGGCAGCAGCATCACTATCGGCATTCCAGCCATTCATTTCCTCAAACGCAACTTGTAATTCCCCTATTCTATCAGCATTTTCATCCGAATAGTCTGCGTATAAGGCATCTATTTCTTTTTTGATCTTATACAAGGGTTTATTTCCAATAACCACTGTTTCCAGTACAGTATGATCATCGTGAGCATTATGGTTCTGTTCCAGGACAGACATTCGTTTGCCGTGTTCCAGATGAACATGTCCTGAAGTTGGGTCCACAGACCCCGAAAGAATTTTTAGGAATGTGGATTTGCCGGCCCCATTAGCTCCTATAACCCCATAGCAGTTACCTTGTGTAAAACTTACGTTTACATCATCGAATAAAATTCGTTTTCCAAATTGTACCGATAAATTTGATACTGAAAGCATATCAGATTCTTTAAATTTTTTGCAAAAATAGACAAATTTAAGGCGATGTGCCAATAAACCTTTATTTGATCGTATTCATCGAATGTTCTTCTTCAGCGCTTATTTTTAACGCCCTATTAACAACCCCTACCCTGCGCAATGCTTAGCTTTGTTGTCATATTTAGTGGATCTTGTACATGAATAAACAGTTACTCTATATTCTTGTTGGATTGATCGCGGTTAGTTGCCTTGATAATAAAGGCAATGAGAAGCATGTTATTTTTGCAGGCGAGATCGTTAACCCTACAAGTGACCAGATAGTGCTCTTTAAGGGCGAAAATCCCGTAGATTCTGTAAAACTGGATTCCGATAACCGATTTATTTTCAGATTAGATTCTGTTTCTGAGGGGCTTCACCACTTTTACCACAACCCCGAATTACAATATGTATACATAGAAAATGGGGACAGTCTTCAAGTTCGATTAAATACTGCCGACTTTGATGAGTCATTAGTGTTTTCCGGGAAAGGTGAAGAGATCAATAATTTTTTATTGGAAATGTTTCTTGCGCGTGAAGAAGAAGAATTCTTGGTAAACTCAATTTACGAATTGGAGCCCGGAATATTTCATCAAAAGATCGACTCTTTAAGAAACATCAAATTGTCCTTACTGGAACAAACCAAAGCCGAATTTGAAATTTCTCCCAAGGCCTATGATTTGGCAAAAGCGCTTATTTCTTACAGCTCTAATATTTCCATGGAAGCCTATCCATTCTATCATAGAAGGCGAAGCGGTGAATCAAAAATGCACCAATTACCCGATTCCTTTTATGAGTACCGCAAAGATATCAACTACAATGACAAGGATCTTACTTACTTAAGGCCCTATTACAATTTTATGAAGTTTCATCTTGGGAATTTGGCTTACACAATGTGCAAAGCAGATTGTGGCGATAAAATTGAAAGAGCCAGCAGACAATTACACTTTAATGAACACAAGTTAAAGCTTATAGACAGCTTAATTACTCAGAAGGAACTTCGCGATAATCTATTCAGAAATGTAGCCATAGACTATCTATTAAAGCACGATACGGAGCAAAACAACCAGCGCTTTATTGAAGACTTCAAAAAATTATCACATAATAATACTCATAGCACAGAGATCTTTACATTATATGAAGGGATCATAAACATGCAACCGTCCAAGTCACTCCCAGATTTTACATTGTATTCTTACGGTGGTGAGGAAGTAAAGCTTATTGACATTGACCACAAATCTCCTGTGGTTTTCTATTTCTGGTCGGGTACAGAACCAGGGCATTTCAGGAACATCAGTAAACGAATAACAGAATTGAAACTTGAACACCCGGATTATCGTTTCGTTGGTATTAACTTAAGAACAGACAAAGCCAAATGGAAAGGTATGATAGACAGTAATAATCTGGATAGATCCGATCAGTTCTGGACAAGTAATTATGAGCAGGCCGTTCAAACACTTATTGTCTACAACCCCAACAAGACTATTGTTGCCAAAAATGGGGTCATTGTAGATGCCTTTGCCAACATTTACAGATCTTTTTAAAGTCTCCTTTTAGTTTCCTTTTTTGTAGTCTTCCAGGAATTTCGCTAGCCCAATGTCGGTAAGTGGATGTTTCAACAATCCTTCAATGGCTGACAACGGTCCTGTCATCACATCGGCCCCTAATTTTGCACAATCTATAATATGCATGGTATGCCTAATGGAGGCAGCAAGGATCTGCGTTTGATAACCGTAATTATCATAAATAAGCCTTATTTCGGCAATGAGATTAAGTCCGTCTGTAGAAATATCATCCAATCTTCCTATAAATGGGGAAACATAAGTAGCTCCGGCTTTTGCGGCTAATAAAGCCTGTCCGGGTGAGAATACAAGCGTACAATTGGTTCTGATCCCTTTATCTGAAAAATATTTTAGTGCCTTTACTCCATCTCGGATCATCGGGACCTTAACTACAATTTGATCGTGTAACTCCGCTAACTCCTCCCCTTCTTTGATCATGCCTTTTAAATCCGTAGCAATCACCTCTGCAGATACATCTCCATCAACAATATTACAGATATCAACATAATGCTTTAGGATATTATTTCGACCAGTGATCCCCTCTTTGGCCATAAGAGATGGGTTGGTAGTGACCCCATCTAATACACCCAATTCCTGAGCATCCCTTATCTGATCTAAATTTGCAGTATCAATAAAAAATTTCATAGGTTCTTGTTTTGTTTAACGATTTCTATTGGCATTTTTTTAAATGCCTTACAAAGCTACAACTTATAATGATTTCGCAGTAAATTCTCATAAACTTTACCGGGAAGAATCTTTTTAAGGACCAAGGAGAATTTTTGCATAAAGCTGCCTACTTTGTAGTGAACTTTTGGAGCTCCACTCTGTAAGATTTTATATACTTTTTTAGCAACTTCTATAGGATCTCCTGCCTTGTCCACATCATCGTTGATCATCTTCAGCGTTTTTTCGTAGGGTACTTTGTAGGGAGATTCTTTGATAATTGGAGCATGAAAGCGACCAGCTGCAATGTTGGTGGCAAAATCGCCGGGGGCTAGTGTTGAAATATGAATTCCAAATTTCTTGGTTTCCAGTCGGATTGCTTCTGTAGCCAGATCGAGTGCTCCCTTGCTGGCTGAATAAATGCCTCTGTATGGCAGCCCCATCTTGCCGGCAATAGAAGTAATATTGACGATACGCCCTTGCTGCTGCGACCGCATGATGGGCAAGCATGCCTTCATCACGTTCAAGGGCCCAATAAAATTAGTTTCAAAGGCATTTTGAATAGCCTCGTTTGGGGTCTCTTCTATAGGTCCGGTGATCCCGATTCCTGCATTGTTGATCAGGATATCTAGTGTGCCTTCTTTCTTAAGCAATAATTGAAGTGCTGCACGGATGGTTTCTGTCTCGCGCACATCGAGCTCTAAAAGCTCAAAATCTGTAAATCCTTGATTTTTTTGAAGATCTCGTGTGGTACCGTAAACGGTGAAGCCCTTATCTTTAAGGAAGTTCCCAATTGCTCTCCCTATCCCGGAAGAACCTCCTGTTACCAGTACAACTTTATTGCTCATAGGTCTTACAAAGAAACAAATAATTGACGCCGGGGACAAACAAGATGAAACATTATAAATTTAGGAAGTTTACTCACTTTTGGGCATAAAAAAAAGGCAAGCTACCTACATCGCACCGCTACAACCATATACCCTTGCTGCGTTCCCACCCTGGGGGATTCTACAGGAGCTGGTCGTGTAGGACTTGCCTCATGCAAATATACAACCTTTTAAATATGAGACAATCGTTTTAGAATCTTAAATTATTAAATTAACTTGCTCTAAATCTACTCTTGTCTATGAATTTCATTAAGTATTTTATCCTTAATGGCCTGGTGCTATTTTTTCTAAGTTGCGGAGGGGAGAAAGATCCCTCTTCATTTTTTTCAATTCAATTTGAGAAGAACAAAAAGGAATTTCAGCAATTCGATACAATTCGTCCTGCCATTGGCAATAAAAAAGAATTTCCTATAGATTCCATTCGGTTTTCTATCGCCGGTGAAGACCTTCCGTACAATAATGATCAATTAGTTCTAAGAGTATCTAAATTAGGAGCACAAACCTTAAAGGCCCATTTCAAATCTGAAGGAAATGTAATTGAGATTAGCAAGGAAATAAAGATCCTGGCTCCTATAGCCCCTGCATTGTATACCTATGAAATTATAAATGAGTATCCACATGACATGCAAGCCTTTACCCAGGGACTGGAATTCTATCAGGATACGCTTTATGAGAGTACAGGCTCTGGAAATGGAGCAAAATCGTTTGTTCGCAAACTAGATTTTAAGACCGGACAAGTATTCAAACAAGTTGATCTTGATACAAAATATTTTGGCGAAGGAATTACCGTACTCAATAACAAATTGTATCAACTAACCTGGCAAAGTAAAGTTGGGTTCTTATACAATGTATCGGATTTGGAACGAATAGATCAATTTCAATATGGCCAGAGTAAGGAAGGATGGGGCCTTTGCAATGATGGGACACACATTTTCAAAAGCGATGGTTCTGAACGCATTTGGTTGCTTAACCCTGAAACGCTGGTGGAAGAAGACAACATACAGATCGTTACCAACAAGTCTATTTTTAACAAGGCGAACGAATTAGAATATGTGGAAGGAAAGATCTATGCCAATGTGTGGCAAAAAGAAAGTATCAATGGCATTGCCTATCACCCTACGCGGAAAACCTTTTTTGTGACCGGAAAGAATTGGGATACGATGTTCGAGATCTCACTTAAAAGAAAGGAATAAATGACCTTTGAAATGACCAGGGTAGTAACCGAAGAAGATCTTGATGATCTGGACCATGTAAACAATGTTCGCTACGTTCAATGGATACAGGATATCTCAAAAGAACACTGGCAATCTTATGCCCCGGAAGCGCTGCGCAACCAAGCCATCTGGGTTGTAAAACAACATTTAATTGAATATAAGAATTCTGCTAAACTGGGTGATACAATAAGAATGAGTACCTATATCGAGAAGTCTGAAGGGGCTATTTCTACCAGGGTTGTGCAAATGCATGATGAACAATCTAAATTACCCTTGTTGCGCTCAGAGACCGAGTGGTGTCTTCTTAATGCCGCTACGCTGCGCCCAATGAGGATATCAGAGGAGATCCGTTCTGTTTTTATTGACGAGCCAAGCACCTGACCCCATTCCATGAGATACCTCATTCCCATATTACTAGTACTAAGTTGCCTTATCTGGGTGACCTCTTGCAGAAAAGATTTTGAGTATGATGCAAGCAACGGAGATCTTCAATTTTCGAAGGACACTGTCTTTTTAGATACCGTCTTTACTAATATAGGAAGCAGTACCTACAGTTTAAAAGTGTACAATAGAAGTGGGAATGACATAGAAATTCCCAGTATTTACCTGGAAGATGGTATTAATAGCAAGTACAGGCTCAATGTTGAGGGTGTTGCAGGTAATTCATTTGAGAATATTTCGCTTTATGCCCGGGATAGTATGTATATTTTTATTGAGACCACTTATGATATAGCACCCGCCAATCTTAACGAATTCTTATATATTGATAACTTACTTTTCGATTCAGGAGTGAATGAACAGCGTATCCCTTTAGTAACATTGGTAAAAGATGCAGTATTCTTATATCCTTCTACCCTGGCCGATGGCAGTAAAGAAAGTCTGTTACTGGGTTTAGACGAGCAAGGGAACGAGCTGCGGATAGAAGGATTTGTTCTAGACGATGATGAACTCAATTTCACCAGCGAAAAGCCCTATGTGATCTATGGGTATGCCGCAGTTTCTGAAAACAAGGTTTTAACCGTTGAGGCAGGATCCCGACTGCATTTTCACGAAAATTCTGGAATCCTTGTTGGTACCGGAGGAAGCCTCAAGATCAATGGTTCACTTAGTGAAGATCCCGGACTCCTGGAAAACGAGGTGATCTTTGAAGGCGATCGATTGGAACCCGAATTCTCTACTGTACCCGGGCAGTGGGGCACACTTTGGCTGGCACCCGGAAGTGCAGAGAATGAGATTTCGTATCTCACACTAAAAAATGCAACGGTGGGGATACTGGCAGAGGGTAATCCGGGAGCTGCCTCCCCTACGCTGACGATAAAGAATTCACAGGTATACAATAGCACAGTCGTAAATTTGTGGGGCAGAAACACCTCAATAGAGGCAGAAAATTTAGTCCTGGGGAATGCAGGGAATCACAGCTTATTATGTACCCTTGGCGGTTCATATAGTTTTCTTCACAGTACCATAGCCAATTATTGGAGTAATGGTTTTAGAACAGGAGCAGCAATAAGGATCAGTAACTTCGAAACAGATGGCTCAGGAGAAATAACCGGCGCTAACTTGTTAAAAGCAGATCTTATCAACTGTATCATTGATGGGAATACAAGCAGGGAATTGGATCTTGAGGATACCGAGGGATTTGATTTTAACTATTTATTTTCTCATGTGCTCCTGAAATTTGTGGATACCGGCGGACAATTCGCCAATGATCCTCTTTATGATTTTAGTGATACTAATTTTTATAAGGAGATCTACCTCAACACTGAAGCCGACTTTATTGATCCATTGCGAAACGATTTCAAAATAGGAAACAATTCTTCCGCATTTGGAAAGGCAGAATTAGATACAGCCCTTTTGGTACCCTACGATCTGCTTGGCAGAGACCGCAGTATAGATCCTGCTTTGGGGGCATATCAGCCCGAGCTCTAGAATCAAAAAGTAACTTTTTTTTATATTTGTAAGAATATTCTTTCTTTTATATTGATTTTCAGTATATTAGCTACTAAAACCATATATATTCTAAGGGAAATATATAGTCCTTTCTCACAAAGGTTCACTAATTTTCCCACAAGGTTGGGTCTATGGAGTATACTTACACCATAATTGATGCGGACGCCACTTCCAATTTGCAATTACAGCATTATCTGGAAGACTATGGTGATTTTATCTGTGCAGATAGGGTAAGAGACAGCAGGGAAGGAATAAATTCCATTTTAAAACACTTGCCAGACCTTGTTTTCATCAACTTATCTGATCTGGCAATGGATTATTTTCTGATGGTCTCAGAATTACATCAGTACATGAACGAACTTCCTTTGATCATTGGGATCGCTAAAAGCAAGGAATATGCATACCATGCTATAAAGAATGGTTTTTATGACTACTGGCTAATGCCGTATAATGAATTAGATATACGCAAAACGCTGCTCAGACTTAAAAAGCAGCATCCCAAAGAAGTAAGCTCTCATACCATTTGTTTAAAATCGTACAAGGACTTCCAGTATCTCGATACAGATGAGATCTTGTACCTCCAGGCTGATAATAATGCCACTGATTTTATTATGAAAGATGGAAGTGTTATCAGTGCCTTTAAAACCTTAAAGACCTTCGAAAAAAGCTTGCCAAAGAATTTTATTCGTGTACATCAGAGTTATATCCTGAATGTAGATTACGTCTCAAGGATCAATTACGGTAAGAATATCTGCGCCTTAAAAACAGGAAAAAAACAACTGCCCTTCTCAAAGACCTATAAGGAGAACATAGACAGTTTAAAAAAGGTGCTCTCCAGAAACGCCATCTCTACCCTTAAATAACAAAATTCTTCCAAAACTGGTGCTTTCCCTCACAGATGTGGTGGGTTTACTAAAACATTGTAGCTAATACAATAGGCTTACACTACTCCTCCTAGATTAGTAAGAAATATTTTAACTCACTAAAACAAATAATAATGAAAAAATTAGCCTGTATTTTTGCATTAGCCCTTTTAAGTTCTACCATGTTCTCCTGCACCAATGATTCTGCCGAAGACCAGACCCTTTACGAACAATCTACCGATGGAAATGATCACCCTCCAACAGGTCGTGATGGATAGTCCAAATAATATTTAGGAATGATAGAGGAGTCTTAGGTTAATTAAGGCTCCTTTTTTTATCTTGTATCCCGAAATAAGATGAAACCCTACCCCATGACCAGAATTTTAGTGGTATTGCTCTTTTTTATTATCCTCATAGGTTCATGCAAAAAAAATAGTGAGAAGCCATATGATCAACACTATATTGTCCTTATAGACAGTTTGGATAATTGGATAGAAATGGCCAAGAATCCTGTTACCAGTAGAGATGTTAGCTTACCTAAACTTTTGAAGATTTCCCAGATCATTGATACGATCTCAATAGATTCTTTAAGGGTAAAATACTTGTCGGAATTATCGCTAGCCTATTACACAGTCCGTGATTCTATTAATTTCTTAAATACGAATAAGGAATTGGAGGTCTTTGCTATAAAAATTAAAGATTCAACTAAATTGGCAGAAGCCTATTGGGATAAGGGGGAATATTTCAATTGGGGGAGTGTTAGGAAACGAGATAGTGCTTATTATTATCTTTCCAAAGCTCAAAAGCTTTTTGATTTACGAGGTGAAAATCTACAATCTGCTAGATTATTAAGGAGCATGGCCAGTATTCAAACAGCTGTTCATGATAATACGGGAGCCTTGGTAACCATGACAGAAAGTCTTAAATTATTAAAGCCCCTTAAAAATAATAAAAGACTATATGAGGCCTACAATACGATGGGCATTGCAGCAGCTGCGCTGGAAGAGTACGACGAGGCTTTTGAATACTACAATCTTGCGGATCAATACCTAAATAAAACAAAACCGGCAAATACCGATCTTGTAACCATTTATAATAATATTGGGCTATTGTATTATAAAAAAGGTGATTTTGCAAATGCCAAAATTGAGTATGAGAAGGCCCTTAATATTGATAGTCTATATCTTTTAAGGCCTATTACTTATGCCAGAGTTTTAGATCATCTTGCTATGACCAATCTAAAGTTAGGTGAAACCACCTCGGTAGAGAACGATCTGACTAGAGCGCTTTATATACGCGATAGCATTGGGGACCTCGAAGGCCTTTCACTTAACTACTACAATTTGTCATTATTTATGAAGGAGTCAGGAAATACAACAGATGCGTTTATCTATGCTCAGAATTCAAGGGATCTTTCCAAACAGATCGACAATAACCTGCGGTATATGGAATCACTGAATCTATTGGCCGAACTGGATCCTGGCAATGCAATCAGCTACAATAAGGAATATATCCGGATATCAGATAGTTTGCAACAGGAAGAACGCCAGATCCGTAATAAATTCAATAGAATTCGGTTTGAAACAGACGAAACCTTAGCCAAAAACCAGCAACTGTCCAAACAGCGGCTGGTATGGATCGGGGTTGCCACCGGAGTAGTACTTTTAGCAATGGCACTTTTTATAATCGTCATACAGCGGATCAAAAACCAACGACTTAAATTTCAGCAACAACAACAAGAAGCTAACCAGGAGATCTTTAACCTGATGCTTGCCCAGAAACAGAAAGTGGAAGAAGGGAAGCAATCTGAACAAAAAAGGATCTCAGAAGAATTACACGATGGGGTGCTAGGAGAGATGAATGGCGTACGAATGATCTTACTGGGCCTCAATAAAAAAGCGGATGATGCTGCAGTGGCCTTACGGGAGCAGGCTATTGAGAAGTTGAAAGATGTGCAGGAAGAGATCCGATCTATCTCGCACGAACTGAATGACACCTCTTACCAGAAGTTGAATAACTTTATGAGTTCCGTTGAAGAATTATTAAAGACCATTTGCGAACCTGCCGGTATAAAATATGATTTTACCTTTGACCAGGATCTGGACTGGGACAATCTGGAGGGGATCACTAAGATCAACCTTTATCGAATATTACAGGAAAGTTTGCAAAATTGTGTAAAACATGCCGCTGCCACCACTGTCTATATTTCTTTTGAAACCAATGAAAAGGATATGTTGATCAGTATTCAGGATAATGGGCGTGGTTTTGATACCTCAAAAGGTAAAGCAGGCATTGGCCATAAGAACATAAAATCGCGTATAGAAAAAATAAAAGGCAGGTGGCATCTTAGGAGCGCCCCCGGAATTGGTACGACAGTTCTTCTGGAAATCCCGTTGGAACATATTTCGCAGGATACAAAAAAAGAAATATCTTTACCTATGGACCTGCAGAAAGTTTAAAATTAAACGTATGAAGACGGTAAAGATCTTAGCAGTAGACGATCATGAAATGACCACCCTTGGGTATAAATTTATCCTGGAAGACACAGAATTTGAGGATTTCAAAGTTCAGATGGATACCGCCAAATCCTATGCTGATGCAAAAAAAAGAATTGAAGAAACTGCTGAGGGCATTATCTATGATATTCTCTTATTGGATATTCAACTTGCCAATCCAACCGATGGCCCTGCAAAGACCGGAGAAGACATTGGAATATTTGCCAGAAAAGTGTCTCCAGATACCAAGATTGTTTTTATGTCCTCCTTTAGTGATAATTACCGTATCAATAGTATTATGCAAACGGTAGATCCGGAAGGGTATATGGTGAAGTCGGAGATCGATCAGAAATCACTGCAAGCCATGGTAAGTACTGTTCTTACTTCTCCCCCCTATTACACTCAGAAAGCGCTGGTAGCCATTCGTAGGAAGATGGCTCAGGATATCTCGCTAGATGACAATGATAAAAAAATACTGTACTACCTCTCTATAGGTACCAAGACCAAAGACATGGTGAACTTCATTTCTCTTTCCCTCCCGGGAATAGAGAATAGAAAACGCCAGCTTAAATCACTTTTTGGTGTTGAAAAACAAAATGATCAGGCTTTGATCACCGCATCCCGAAACAGAGGGTTCATTTAGATTTTATACAACTTTATCTGAATATTAGGCTATAATTCTTCATAAACCTGGCTTTTCAAGGCGAAACCTTACAAAGTCTATGGTTTTTATATACTACTCTGCCAAAAATTAACATTAAATTTACATTAGAGAACCTTCAAATGAGTTGCTATGCCTCACAGGTTTAATAAAGTTGACGCTCAGTTTACTTCCGGCGAAAGAGGGAAATGTGATATCCTTGGGCTGGAGTCACTGAATAACAGCCTTGAAAAAGACTACTTTTCTAATGTAACCATACGCAATTCTGCGGTTTGCTGCGAACAAAATAATCTTGTCATTGAACTAAACTGTGCACTAAGCCTGCATGAAGTTCTATTCCATATTCAACAAGGAACTTGGGGAACTGTCCAGCCTGTGCTTGTAAATAAAGGACTCACAGTGCTAAGTAAGCACATGCAGAGCATAAGGGAAATAAATAATACGTTTATTGATGTAGAAGAACTTTCTTTTTTCCTGAAAGACTGCAGCATAATTATTAAAAAGCTGGGGCCGGAGAGTGTAGAACACGAATTAGATACCATTCTAAGCACTTTGGCTGAAAATTATGTCTATATCACCCGCCATCTCTCTGAAACACCCAGTGAAATTTTTATTCCGGTATATGAGGAAGTCTCCTCCGGGGATCATATTACCAGATTAGCAGGGCCATTAAGGATAGATCAAAAGGGTTATTACTCCTATTGGGGACTCTACTTTGAAAGAGATATTGAAGCAGTTATTTACGACCTCGAGGGTAAAAATATTATTTCTGGAGATCTAAACTTGCTAAACCTATAAAAAGAGGACGCTTTCTCATCATCTTATTTACATTTTCCTTTACTCCTGAAATAACTTCCTCATCTTTAGGGTGACTAAGAACCTCATCGATAAAGGATACGATGATCTTCATGTCATCTTCATTTAACCCGCGTGTTGTAACCGCCGCAGTCCCAAAACGTATTCCTGAGGTAATAAATGGTGATTTGTCATCAAAGGGAACCATATTCTTGTTGGCCGTAATATCTGCTTTTACCAATACATGTTCAGCTTCCTTCCCGGTTATATTTTTATTGCGAAGATCAATAAGCATCATATGATTGTCTGTACCTCCAGATATGATTTTATAATCCCTTGCAACAAAAGCCTCGGCCATGGCAGCAGCATTCTTTTTTACCTGGATCATGTAATGCAAGAACTCCTCTGTGAGGGCTTCGCCAAAAGCAATGGCTTTTGCGGCAATAATGTGCTCTAACGGGCCACCCTGATTCCCCGGAAATACGGCTAAATCGATTAAAGCCGACATTTTTCGGAGGTTACCATTCTTTAAACGAATTCCAAAGGGATTTTCAAAATCTTGCCCCATCATAATAAGCCCTCCCCTTGGACCCCTGAGTGTTTTATGAGTGGTTGTGGTCACAAAATGAGCATGTGGCATAGGATCGTTTAAGATACCCTTGGCGATCAATCCGGCCGGATGCGCAATATCTGCAAGTAATAAGGCGTCTACACTATCGGCTATTTCCCTGAATCGTTCAAAATCCATATCCCTCGAATACGCTGAAGCGCCGGCAATAATAAGTTTTGGCCTTTCCTTTAGCGCGATCTCCTGAATGATATCATAATTCAACATTCCGGTAGACTCTTCTACTCCATAAAAGGTGGGGCGATATAATTTCCCTGAAAAATTTACTGGTGAACCATGGGTTAGATGCCCGCCATGAGAGAGATCGAATCCCAGAATTGTATCGCCGGGCTGCAAACATGCCTGAAAAACAGCGGCATTGGCCTGTGATCCGGAATGAGGCTGAACATTGGCATACACAGCGCCAAACAACTCTTTTGCCCGCTCAATAGCAATTGTTTCAACTTGATCTACAATTTCGCATCCTCCGTAATATCGCTTACCGGGATAGCCTTCTGCATACTTATTGGTAAGAACAGAGCCTGCAGCTTCCATAACCTGTGGACTCGCAAAATTTTCCGAGGCAATGAGTTCTATTCCGTTTACCTGACGTTCTTTTTCGGCAGCGATCAGTTCAAATATTTGCGTATCCCTTTTCATAAATGATGTTTTCTTTCAATTAAGGCGTAAAAGTACAAATTGCACATTGTTAATGATTAGAATATAATATATTTGATCAGGAATTTATCAAATACAAATTAACAATTATACCATGCCTCTAAAAGCCAATGACCCTTCATTATCTTCCTGGTTAGCAGTACCGGAAAATTCTGATTTTCCAATTCAGAACATCCCCTTTGGAGTATTTCTCACAAGAGATGATGTAATCACAATAGGAACAAGGATAGGAGATCATGCCATAGACCTGGGGGCCTTACATCAACTTGGGTATTTTAGTGAAATTCCTTTAACAGATGATATCTTCTTACAGGATACACTCAATGACTTTATATCTGATGGAAAAAAGACCTGGCGACTGGTTAGAAACAGGATAAGTCAGCTTTTTGAAAAAAATAATCAAGAATTACAAAAAAATAAGGATCATCAAAAGATCGTCTTGTTTACCATGGACGAGATCGAGATGCAATTACCTGTTCAAATAGGCGACTATACGGATTTTTACTCCAGTAAGGAGCACGCCACAAACGTAGGTAAAATGTTCCGAGATCCTGAAAATGCTTTATTACCCAATTGGCTGCACTTGCCTGTGGGGTATCATGGTCGCAGCTCAACAATTATCCCGAGTGGAACTCCGGTAAGGAGACCTCACGGGCAAACGCTTCCTAAAGGAGCTGAAAACCCCGTTTTCGGGCCGTCAAGGCTGGTCGACTTTGAATTAGAGATGGCCTTTATTACCACGGATGCCAATGCATTAGGAGAACCTATCTCTGTGGACGAAGCAGAGGAATATATCTTTGGTATGGTCTTGTTTAATGACTGGAGCGCCAGAGACCTTCAGAAATGGGAATATGTACCCCTGGGACCTTTTTTAGCAAAAAATTTCGCCTCTTCCATCTCCCCATGGATAGTAACATTAGATGCCCTGGAACCTTTCAGAGTAGCAAGTCCGAAGCAAGATCCGGAACCACTACCCTATCTAAAACAAAAAGGAAGTAAAAGTTTCGACATTCATCTCGCCGTGGATATTAAAACTGAGGATGGCTCTGTGACAACGGTCTGTAATACCAATTTTAAATATATGTATTGGACCATGTCACAACAGTTGGCACATCATACAATTAATGGATGTAAGATCAATAGTGGAGATATGATGGGAAGCGGCACTATTTCCGGGCCCACGCCGGATTCCTATGGCTCCATGTTAGAACTTTCCTGGCAAGGAACGAAGGAGATCACCCTTAAGAATGGGACTACTCGTAAATTCATTGGTGACAATGACACGGTCATCATGAAGGGGCATTGTGCAAAAAATGGTGTCCGTATAGGATTTGGAGAAGTTTCCACGAAAATTCTACCTGCTGTAAACCTCAATAAAAAATAGTTATCCATCTTTTTAGTTGTGTATTTCGTCGGGAGTATACGATACATAAACCTTTTTCGTTATGATTTTGGATTATTTTGGCACGGCTCTTGGATATGCCCTGTCAAACCATAAAACAAAACGTCATGAAAAGAGCATTACTTTACCTTTCGGTCATTGTTTTTTTGATTGCCTGTGGAGGTGTGAAAAAAACACAGGAAGCTATTAATACTGGAAATTACCAACAAGCAATTAACAGCGCCCTTAGAAATCTTGCGGAAAAAAAGGACAAAAAAGGCAATCAGCCCTATGTCCTGATGTTGGAAGAAGCCTTTAGCAAGAACATGGAAAGGGAACTCCAGAACATCTCTTATTTAGAGAAAGATGGAAATCCGGCAAATCTTGAGGCTATTTATAAAGGATATGCCAGGTTGAAGAATATTCAACAGCGTATTAGACCTTTGTTGCCCTTATATCTTAGAGATGAAGGCAGGGATGCCAGGTTCGCCTTTAAAAATTTCGATGAGGATATTATTGATTCAAAGGAGAGACTATCAGACTATTTGTATGACAACGCTTTGTCTTTATACAACAATGCCTCTAGTAAATTAGATTACAGAAGGGCGTATGAAGATTTCAGGTATTTGGATGAGATCAATCCTGGATTTGGTGATACCAAAGAACAAATGGAACAGGCCTACCAAAAAGGATTGGATTTTGTAAAAGTGAAGATGATCAATGATACTGAAATGGTGATCCCTAACAGATTGGAAGAAGAACTGTTGAATTTCAACACCTATGGTTTGGATGATCTTTGGACACAATATCACAATAATCCTTTGAGTGAAATTAAATATGACTATGAAATGCAGGTTGCTTTTAGAAACATCAACATTTCTCCTGAACAAGTGAATGAAAAGCAATTCATTAAAGAAAAACAGGTGGTAGATGGCTACAAGTATTTGGAAGATGAGAATGGAAACCTGGTAAAAGACAGTCTCGGCAACGAAATTAAAGTAGATAATTTCAAGACTGTAACCTGTAACTATTATCAATTCACCCAACAAAAGCAAGCACAGGTAACAGGAACTGTAAGTTATATAGATTTACAATCTAAACAGCAATTGAATACCTATCCACTATCTAGTGAGTTTGTGTTTCAACATGTGTATGCCAATTACAATGGCGATAAAAGAGCACTAGACAATAATCTGGTAGCCTTGTTAAACCTTGGTGCGGTACCTTTTCCTTCCAATGAACAAATGGTGTACGATGCGGGCGAGGATCTAAAAGCCCGACTCAAAGAGATCGTCGTTAGACACAGATTTAATTAAATATAAACACCCGGAGGCATCACCTCCGGGTTTTTTTTAAAGGTATTTCTCAATCGATACTTCTGCAATTACTCCATGAGAAGCTTCTTTTACAACACTTCCGTTTTTAATGATCAGCAGCTGAGGTGATTCATGCCGCACACGGAACCTTTGTGCGATCTCATTAGAAAGTGGTCTGTTGTGTTGAATGTGCAACATATATAGATCTGCTTGTTCCGAATTCAGATCGTACTGCGCTTCAAATGACCGTAAAGCCATACTACTAATTCCACAAGTTGTAGAATTTTTAAAGATCAGTTGTGGTCTTTTACTTGATTTACTGACCAGAGTGTCCAATTCATCCGCAGAAATAAGTGGAATCCATGGAATTCGACTTTTCTTCTCTGTTGATGCAGTTTCATTTCTTTTGAACAAATCAAATAATCCCATTCTAATTTTCTATTTTAATAGGTGTACCTATTGAGTCTACCTGCCTAATTGTCTGTGTTTTAGCCTAAACATCGGTCATTTTGTCTGCTCTTTTTAAATGGTAAGATTGTTGACCTATACACTGCAAAAGTAGACATAAGAACTAAAAGTACATAACAATGAATATCAACAATTTTACCATAAAATCACAGGAGGTTATTCAAATGGCCCAGCAAATGGCTCAGGAGATGCAGCATCCTCAGATCGAGAATGAACATCTATTTAAGGCCTTAATGGAAATTGATGAAAATGTTCTTCCATTTATTCTAAAGAAATTGAACGTTAACCTCGCCTTGGTAGAACAAATTCTGGCCAAAGAGCTGCAAAGTATCCCAAAGGTTTCCGGAGGCGAGTTGCAATTCTCCAAAGAAGCAGGCAAAACCTTAAATGAGGCGAGTATCATTGCCAAGAAAATGAAGGATGAGTTTGTTTCTCTTGAACATATCTTGCTAGCCATTTTTAAGTCCAAAAGTAAAATTGGTCAGATATTGAAGGATCAGGGTGTTTCAGAAAAGGATCTCCTTGCTGCCATTTCCGAATTGCGAAAAGGGGCCAAGGTTACTTCCCAAAGTGCAGAAGAAACATATAACTCCTTAAATAAATACGCACGAAACCTAAACGAATTGGCAGATAGTGGAAAGTTGGATCCGGTTATTGGCAGAGATGAAGAGATCAGAAGGATTTTGCAAATCCTATCCAGACGCACCAAGAACAATCCAATATTGGTGGGTGAACCAGGAACAGGTAAAACCGCTATCGCCGAAGGATTGGCTCATAGGATCATTCAGGGAGATGTGCCGGAAAACCTAAAAGACAAAGTGATTTATTCCTTAGATATGGGTGCCCTTATTGCAGGAGCTAAATATAAAGGTGAGTTTGAGGAGCGACTTAAATCTGTGATCAAAGAGGTGACCACCAGTGATGGAGACATTGTTTTGTTCATAGATGAGATCCATACGCTGGTAGGTGCCGGTGGTGGTCAGGGAGCCATGGATGCGGCCAATATCTTAAAACCAAAATATTTTGAGAAGGATAAGGCCCTGGAGAGGCGCTTTCAAAAGGTTGTTGTAAATGAGCCCGATACAGAAAGTGCCATATCTATTCTGAGAGGGATCAAGGAAAAATATGAGGCCCATCACAAAGTTCGTATTAAGGATGAAGCCGTAATTGCTGCCGTAGAACTTTCTCAGCGATATATCACTAATAGATTCCTTCCTGATAAGGCGATCGACCTTATGGATGAAGCCGCGGCTAAACTGAGAATGGAGATCAATAGCAAACCAGAAAACCTCGACGTTATGGACAGGAAAATTATGCAGTTGGAAATTGAGATAGAAGCTATAAAGCGTGAGGAAGACCATGCTAAATTAAAGGCCCTTAATATTGATCTGGCTAATGTTAAAGAAGAACGCAATGAGGTCTATGCCAAATGGGAAAGTGAGAAATCGGTCATAGATGCTATTCAAAAGACGAAACTCGATATTGAGAACTTCAAATTAGAGGCTGAACGTGCAGAGCGTAATGGTGATTATGGGCTGGTAGCCGAATTGCGCTATGGGAAGATAAAAGAAGCACAGGAAACTGTGGAAAAGCTTCAAAAAGACCTGGTAGAGGCACAGAAAGGCGGCACTTTAATTAAAGAAGAGGTCACCAATGAGGATATTGCCGAAGTGGTTGCCAAATGGACAGGTATTCCGGTAACCAAGATGCTTCAAAGCGAACGTGAGAAACTGTTGAAACTAGAAAAAGTTTTGCACAAAAGAGTCGTAGGGCAAGATGAGGCCATCGAAGCCGTTTCAGATGCCATCAGAAGAAGCAGAGCCGGTCTTCAGGATGCAAAACGCCCAATAGGATCTTTCTTATTCCTTGGAACCACTGGGGTTGGTAAGACTGAATTGGCCAAGACATTGGCAGACTATCTGTTTGATGATGAAAATGCCCTTACTAGAATAGACATGAGTGAATATCAGGAAAGACATTCTGTAAGCAGGCTAATTGGAGCTCCTCCGGGATATGTAGGTTATGACGAAGGTGGTCAGTTGACGGAAGCCGTAAGAAGACGACCTTATTCCGTTATTCTACTCGATGAAATTGAGAAAGCACATCCGGATACTTTTAATATTTTGTTGCAGGTGTTGGATGAAGGTAGACTTACAGATAACAAAGGCAGGGTGGCCGATTTTAAAAACACCATTATCATTATGACCAGTAATATGGGTGGGCATATCATCCAGGAAACGTTTGAGAATGTGAAGGATCTTCACAGTGCTACAGAGGCTGCAAGGATAGAAGTTATGGGATTATTAAAACAAAACATCCGGCCTGAATTTTTGAACCGGATAGATGACATCATCATGTTTACTCCTCTGAGCAAGAAAAATATTGTTGAGATCGTAAGATTGCAATTAGACCACTTGAAAAAACTTGTGGACAAACAACATATTACCATTGATGCCACAGAAGAAGCTATTCAATATCTGGCTGAGAAAGGGTATAACCCACAATATGGGGCTCGACCCATTAAGCGAACCATTCAGAAAGAAGTATTGAACAATCTTTCCAAGGAACTTTTAAGTGGTTCAATTAGTGCAGAGAGTATTATCCTTATCGATTCTTTCGACAATGGATTGGTTTTTAGAAATCAATCAGAACTGGTAGAATAATTTCTCTTATAAACCCTAAATAACAGGCATCCGAATTCAAAAGACTTCGGATGCCTTTTTTAATCAAAATATATTCGGTGCAGGAATTAGATTTTTTATATTCGTAAAAAATTGATCCTTCATGACCACCAAAGCCGAACGTACGTCCGCTTATATTATTGAAAAAGTGGCGCCTATTTTCAATAAACAAGGCTATATAGGTACCAGCATGAGCGATCTTACAGAGGCCACAGGCCTTACCAAAGGAGCTTTATACGGGAATTTTGAAAACAAGGAATCCCTGGCACTGGCGGCTTTTGAATACCACAGTAAAAAATTATTGGCTGCCATAGACGAACACTTGAATGGTCCGGGTAATGCCATCGATACCCTTTTCCGACTTACGAACTTCTACCGGCACTACGATGAATTTACAGCACCCATGGGAGGTTGTCCAATTCTGAATGTTGGCGTGGATGCACAATACAATAACGGGCATTTAGAAGGTGCAGCGAGAGAAACTTTGCGAACCATAGAAGGAAAGATCGCTTTAGTTTTAGAGAATGGCGTAAATAATGGAGAATTAAAGTTGCCAGTACCACCTTTGCAATTCGCTAAACAGTTATTTACCATGATACAGGGAGCAATTGCAATGGCTACCATCTCAGGAGACAGGAAATACCTGATCAATACTATAGCGTATCTAGAAGTATTGGTAAAAAAAGAGATCAAGAAATAAGCCTATTCCGCCTTCACCCTAAAGATCCAAATGGGCTCAGGGTACTTTCCAAAATACTTGCTGTCTCTTGCTTTTCTGGCCTCCTGCATACTATCATATCGCTCAAGATACACGTAATTATACTTATTTTGAGTCCGGTAAAACGACTTGGGATCTAGACCTTTCTCATTTAAACTTTTCATAAAGCTATTGTAATAGGTTTTCGTTCCAAAGACATTGACAATTAAATAAAATCCGGGACGAATATCCTCTGTAAGAACAGCTTCTTCAAAACGTTCTCCTTTTTTAGGTAGTTCTTCTGCGGTTAATTCTTTTGTAGCAGCCTCTTTTTCCTTAGCTACTGTCTCCAAAGAATCCTTTTTTCGTTGCAATTCTATTAGTCGCAATTCATTTTCCGCAGCTACAGCTTTTGATTTGGCCACGGCTAAGGAATCTCGTGTTCTTATAACTAGTTCAAGTGAATCTTGTGTCTTTTTTTCCTGAGCTAAAGCGAAGGCTTTTCGCTCTTTTCTACTAAGCTTCTTTTCCTTTACAATTTCGGTGTCTTCTTCTTGTACTATTTCTTCTTCCTTTTCATCAGGTTCAAGCGTCTCTGTCTCTTCTTCATCTAATTCCGAGATATTATCGCGCGAAGCAGGGACCGCAAATTGATATGAAGTAACGATCTCAAAAGTTGGTTCTTTTCCAATTAATTCGGATGAGTCTGCTATTTCAATCAGTACACCCAAGGATAACTTTTTAAAAAGAGTACCACCAACACCGCCCGAAAGACCGTAAAAATTATTATACCCCGCTTGTAACCAGTATTTCTTATTACTAAATAGAGCATTTATGCCAAATTGCGTGTCCAGATTTGGTATAGTTTTTACATACAACATAGGACGGAAATACGCTCCTTCTAATTTTCCAGCATCAGTTATTGGAAACTGATAGCTTGCATGCCCAATAAAAATCTTATCGTTAGACCCGTTATTTTTCTCCCCAGCCGTTATATTATAATCCAGCACATTTTCACCAACAAAACCCAGACCAAAATTTTTATAGCCTATCCTAATCCCAGGAGCTGCTTGTAATATAAATGAAGGACCATCGTCTAGTATTGGTAATCCCGGTCCTTGCTGAAAACTGTTATCCGCAAGTTCTTGTTGAAATCCAAATAGGTTTACACCCAGGGAAATTTGAAAATCCTGATTAAAATTGAGTTCATAGGCATAATTTAGAACACCACCTGTTTGCAGGAATACGCCGGTATTCTGTTGTAAAAATCCAACTCCAAAAGCAGCGTTCCCCTTCAATCTATGGGTATAGTTTACAAAGACAGTAGTAGGGTCTGTATCTATTTGCTGCCATTGCCATCTCGTCCATAATGATAAGGATTGTGGATTATTTCTATCTAAGGTAAAAACTGGGTTAAGTAAGCTGCTGTTGTATTGAGTTAGATTGTATTGCCGGAGATCTGGTGGTAAGGGTACTTCTTGAGCTATCAATGTTCTGCTGATCAGAAGCGCAAAGAAAATTATAAGTAGTTTTGGCATAGAAGGATACAATGAAGCAAATTTCATACTATTTTTACAATAGTAAAGTTACATAATAGATCGAAACCCACTAGAAAAACCAAATTAATATGAGACCAAGAATCCTAATTATTCTGATAGCATTGTTCACTTCCATGTATAGCTGTAAAGAAGAATCTAAGGTGGAGGGTACCGAGATTGGTCCGGAGGTTACTACTTTTTACTTTATCAGGCATGCGGAAAAAGACAGGAGTGATCCGGAGAACAGTGATCCTGAATTAAATCAAAAAGGCCTCGGAAGAGCTATGCACTGGGCAGAGATCCTTAAGGAAGCTAATATAAATGCGATTTATACCACAGATTATGCGCGTACAACCATGACCGCAGCACCAACAGAAGTTAAAAATGATCTTATCCGCCAGTACTATGATCCCTCCATGATCAATATAGCTGAGTTTAAAGCCGAAAATCTGGGAAATAATGTTTTAGTAGTTGGTCATAGTAATACTACTCCCGATTTTGTGAACAAGATGATAGGAGAGGAAAAATATCCTGCAATGGATGATATGGACAATGGCAGTCTGTTTATTGTGCAGCAAATTGGAGACATGACCACTGATGTTAGATTGACATTTAATTGTAATTGCCCTGATTAACCTCAACATTCTTGAGTTCTATTTTAGAAAGTAATACGAGCTCCTCTTTTTCATAAAGCGAGTCTATTTGGGTGATCACGATTTCTCCCATGGGTTTATAGTTATAATAATCAACAAACCGTATTCCGTTTACATAACGTTCATTATAAGCTTTCCGGAAACGAAGTCCACCTCCATCTACGTGGAATTCATAGGCCAAATAAGTGGGCTTATAGGTTTTCTGATCTATCCAATAGAGGTACACATCCTCAAAATCGTTGCCGCCGCCTTGCTGATCAAAAGTTACTTTTACTTTATAGTAGTCTTTTCCTTTGATCTGCTTTTTACCTAACAATTCTTTGCGAACGGCGCGATCGTTAAGGCCATATGGCAATAGGGCGAAGTAATGTACAGAATTCACGGAATTGCCATATACGGTTGCCATACTATCTGTAACGGGAATAGGCTCTTCGTTTATGAAACGTTTAAAACTATTCCCTTGTTTTATATCTGTGACCATCCCTGAATCTGTATACTGTATCCTCTTTAGGGCTCTTTTACCTTTTAGTTGCTCCAGAACATAATCTCTATCCCTGAACCTAAAGCTAATATTGCTGGTCTTATATAAGTCGCCTCCTGCCACTTCAATGGAGGCGTCTATGATCTTTTGCACATCATCCACTTCGGTATTATCATTACAGGATAAAACAAAGATTAGTAAGAGTACGAAGGAATAATTTTTTAACATGGATGATAAAATGGGTTTTACCGTACAAAGAAACAGGGATTATTCCACAAAATGAACATAGGAGCTCCAAGATTTGTTCTTATTTTTGTGCCATCATGCAGAACAAGATCAATATTAAAAACAAGAAGGCAAATTTTCAGTACGAGTTGCTCGACACCTATATTGCCGGTATTGTCCTTGCAGGTACCGAGATCAAATCTGTCAGACTTGGGAAGGCATCGATCACTGAAAGCTTCTGTGAATTTAATGAGCAGGGAGAATTGTTCGTTGTGAATATGCAAATAGATGAATATTCTCATGCCTCTCATTTTAATCATCAACCGAAAGCAGCGCGTAAACTCCTGATGAATAAAAAGGAATTAAAAAAATTACATAAGGAGGTGAATACAAGCGGCCTCACCATTATTCCCTTGTCCGTTTTTATAAATGAAAAGGGTCTCGCCAAGATAAAGATAGCCCTTGCCAAAGGGAAAAAATTATATGACAAACGCGAAACCATCAAGAACAGAGAAAGCAAAGTTCGCCTGGACCGGATTAAAAAAAGTTTTAACAAGTAGGGTTAAAAGAGGAAGTACTTCCCTCCTTCCTGGCATTTTAGGCTAAATGCCTGCCAATATCATTTCCTTAATTCTTATCCTCCAGCAGAGGTACAAATCGAAAAGTGCCAAACTCTTCCTGAGCAAATTCTGTATCAGATTTTCTAGTAATTCGAAGCATTTCCTGATCTCCTTTCCCTACCGGGATCACTAACTTCCCTCCTATTTTCAATTGACCCAGTAATTTTTTAGGAACTTCTGGTGCCCCGGCTGTAACTATGATGCCATCGAACGGAGCGTGTTCGGGCAGGCCTTTATATCCATCTCCAAAAACGAATTTCTTTGGTCTGTATCCCATTTTCTTAAAGAATAAATTGGTCTTCTTAAAAAGTTCCAATTGTCTTTCTATAGTATATACTTTGGCCTTGAGATGCAATAAAACAGCGGTCTGATATCCGCTACCTGTTCCTATCTCTAACACTTTATGGTCTGGTTCCACGTCTAATAATTCGGTTTGAAATGCAACGGTATAAGGCTGAGATATGGTTTGATCTGCCGCAATTGGAAAGGGCTTATCCTGGTAAGCATGGTCCTCAAAACTGCTATCCATAAATAAGTGTCTGGGGATGGTGCGAATGGCCGCAAGGACCTTTTTATTACGAATGCCCTTAGAAGCAATCAGTTCTGCCAGCTGATTCCGCATTCCCTTGTGTTTGAAGGTATCTTTCAAAAAGTTCTTAATTTCTTTAGTTTCGTTTGATATTGGTAAAGTTACCACATTTTGTATTTCTCAGCTTGGTTTGTTTTAGGATTAATCTGCGTATTTTTGACAAAATTGAAGATCTATGCTCAAAGTTGGAGTGCTGGGTGCGGGCCATCTTGGAAAAATACACTTACGGCTCTTAAAGGAGTCCTCGAAATATGATTTGATTGGTTTTTATGATCCCGATGCCATTCGTGGAAAAAAAGTAGAGGCAGAATTTGGATACCGGTATTATGACAATATCAACACACTGATAGATGACGTAGAAGTAGTAGACATTGTGACCCCTACACTTTCTCATTTCGATTGTGCAAAAAAGGCCATGGAAAAAGGGAGACATGTCTTCCTTGAAAAACCAATCACCAAGACACTGGAAGAGGCCGAAGAACTTATTGTTCTTGAGACGAAACACGGAGTTAAAGGACAGGTAGGACATGTTGAGCGTTTTAACCCTGCATTTACTGCCATTAAGGATTCCATTCACAACCCCATGTTTATAGAAACACACAGATTAGCAGAATTCAATCCCAGGGGTACGGATGTTCCTGTTGTGCTAGATCTGATGATCCATGATATTGATGCCATCTTAAGTGTGGTACCCTCTGAAGTAAAGGAGATCCACGCCAGTGGTGTATCTGTGATCAGTAAATCCCCAGATATAGCGAATGCCAGAATAGCCTTTAAAAATGGATGTGTAGCCAATCTGACGGCAAGTCGTATTTCCCTCAAAAACATGAGAAAATCCCGATTTTTTCAACAAGACGCTTATATTTCGGTCGATTTTCTTGAAAAAAAGGTGGAAGTAGTAAAAATGAAGGATGCTCCTGAAACACCAGGTGAATTCGATATGATATTGCAAAACGCTGAAGGGATCAAAAAACAAATCTATTTTGAGAATCCATCCATCGAAAACAATAATGCCATCCTGGATGAACTGGAAACCTTTGCCGATGCCATTACACAGGATACCACACCTATGGTAACCCTAACCGATGGCACAAAAGCTTTACGAGTGGCATTGCAAATAATAGATTCGTTTTAGATAATTAGAATAGTCAAACTCCTATATATGATAAAGAATGTAACTGTGATAGGCGCAGGGACCATGGGAAATGGAATTGCGCATGTCTTTGCACAAAACGGCTTTAAGGTAACTATGGTAGATGTCTCAGAACAGGCATTGAAAAAGGGTATGGAAACTATTAACCGGAACCTGGATAGAATGGTACAAAAAAATACGATTACTTCTGAGGTTTCCAAATCCACCTTAAAAAATATTGCAACATATACTGATCTCATAGCAGGAGTAGCTCAATCGGATCTTGTTGTGGAGGCTGCTACAGAGAATCTCGACCTTAAACTTCAAATTTTTAAGGAATTAGATGATCATTGTCCTTCTGATACAATCCTGGCTACCAATACTTCTTCCATATCTATAACACAAATAGCTTCTGTTACGAAAAGACCAGAAAAGGTAATTGGAATGCACTTTATGAATCCTGTACCAATTATGAAGCTGGTAGAGATCATACGTGGTTATTCCACATCTGCTTCGGTAACAGAACAGATTATGGCCTTATCTATAGAATTGGGTAAAACCCCAACTGAGGTCAATGATTATCCGGGATTTGTGGCCAACAGAATATTAATGCCCATGATCAATGAGGCCATTGAAACCTTGTACAATGGTGTTGCGGGGGTAACCGAAATAGATACTGTGATGAAATTAGGAATGGCACATCCTATGGGGCCTTTACAGCTGGCAGATTTTATTGGATTGGATGTATGCTTATCCATCCTGAACGTATTATATGATGGCTTTAAAGCTCCAAAATATGCCCCATGCCCATTACTTGTAAATATGGTAATGGCAGGTAAATTAGGGGTAAAGACAGGTGAAGGTTTCTACGATTACGCCGAAAGCAGGAAAGCAGAAAAGGTATCTTCCCAATTTAAGAATGCATAATGGCAATTGTAAAACCATTTAAAGCCATTAGGCCAGCCGCTGATAAAGTAGCTCATGTGGCATCGCGCTCTTATGAGGATTATTCCAAGGAAGAATTAAAAGCCAATTTAAAGTTTAACCCCTTCTCTTTTCTGCACATTATTAATCCTGGATTTAAATTCCAAAAGAAAGTATCTGGAGATGAACGATTTAAATTGGTGCACAACAGATATATGGAGTTTTTGGAGGAAAAGGTCTTCGTAAAAGATGCAGAGGCGAGCTTTTATATTTATGAAATAATTAAAAATGAAACTCAATGCTCCGGGATATTTTGTGCCACAAGTGTGCAGGATTACAGGAATAACCGCATTAAAAAACACGAAAATACCATTGAAAGCAGGGAACAACTATTTGCCCATTACCTTGAAACCGTAAAGTTCAATGCCGAGCCTGTTTTGATGACCTACCCGGATCACCCAACAATAGCCAGGATAATTCAGCATACTAAAAAAGAAGATCCTTTACATCACTTTACTACACCCGATAGAACTTCACACCGTCTATGGAAAATTTCAAATGGGAAGATAATAAAAGAGATTACGGATGCTTTTGCCAATATAGACAGTCTTTATATAGCAGACGGACACCACCGAAGTGCATCCTCAGATCTCTTGGCACAATGGTGCGAGAAGCGGAATGAAAAGCACAACGGCAAAGAAGCGTACAACTACTTTATGAGCTATCTCATTCCCGAAAGCGAAATCAGGATCTACGAATTCAATAGGTTGGTCAAAGACCTGAACGGCCATACTAAAGAGTCATTCCTAGTGAAGCTAGACGAACTCTATAGAATTAATAAGACAGAAATGGAGCTTTATAAACCTACTAAGAAGCACCATTTTAGCATGTACCTGGATGGGGAATTCTATTCGCTTTATTTGCGAAAAAATGTTTTACCTCTAGACGACCCGCTGAGCAAATTAGATACACACATCCTTTTTAAGACAATTTTGGAACCTATCTTAGGCATTGAAGATCTACGCAATGATAAGAGAATACAATACGGCTACGGAAAACACAATGTGCTTCGTATGAAAACCGAAATAGACAAGGGGAGTTTTGCAGTTGGGTTTAATTTGGTCCCAATCACTATAGATGAAATAAAGGCAATTGCGGACGCCAAATTAGTGATGCCTCCAAAAAGTACCTTCATTGAGCCGAAGCTTAAAAGTGGAATAGCCATATATGAATTATAATTTGCCCTATGTCTATCTCAGCTAATATTAAAAGTATCAAAACTAAAATACCAGAAAATGTAACCCTGGTAGCAGTCTCAAAAACAAAGTCATATAATGAGATTCTCGAGGCCTACCATGCCGGGCAGCGAGTTTTTGGTGAGAATAAAATCCAGGAAATGACTCAAAAATGGTCAGAACTGCCAAAGGACATCGAATGGCATATGATAGGTCATGTACAACGGAATAAAGTAAAGTACATGGCGGCCTACGTTGCATTGATACATGGTGTAGACAGTTTAAAACTGTTGAAGGAAATTAATAAACAGGCTAAAAAAGTACAACGGGTGGTCCCCTGTCTATTGCAGATACATATAGCTGAAGAAGAGACCAAATTTGGTTTCGACAGGGAGGAATTAAAAGCATTGATAGATAGCAGAGTTTTACAGGAATTGGAGCATGTCCAAATCAAAGGTTTGATGGGGATGGCCACATTTACGGAGAATGCCAAACAGATACGGAAAGAGTTTAAGACACTAGGGGCGATGTACCGGGCATTAAGAAAAGAGCTGCCGGATATCACAGAACTTTCAATGGGAATGAGTGGTGATTACCCCATTGCAATAGAAGAAGGTAGCACCATGGTACGCATAGGAAGTAGTATCTTTGGAGCAAGAAATAAGACCTAGAAGGTCTAAATGAACAGAAAGACTCAAGGAAGAGTATCATATGTATGCAATTCTAGATATAGAAACTACCGGAGGCAAGTACAATGAAGAAGGCATCACAGAAATTGCTATTCATAAATTTGACGGGCAGCAAGTAGTAGATCAATTTATCACTCTGATCAATCCGGAACGCGAAATACAACCCTTTGTGGTAAATCTTACAGGCATCAATAGCAAAATGCTGCGAACTGCTCCCAAATTCCATGAAGTTGCAAAACGCATTGTAGAAATAACTCAGAATACTGTCATTGTTGCTCACAATGCACAATTTGATTACCGGATACTCAGGACAGAATTCAGGCGACTAGGTTTTAATTTTGAACGCAAAACCCTCTGCACAGTAGATCTTGCCAAAACATTGATCCCCGAAGCTGAATCACATAGTCTTGGTAAATTGGTTAGATCTTTAGGTATTGCTGTTAGCGATCGGCACCGTGCAAATGGGGATGCCCTGGCAACCTTGAAGCTCTTTAAGATCTTATTGACCAAAGATCTGGAAAAGACCTTTATAACGGAAGTTACAAGAGCAGAGACACATGGGGAATTATCACACAGACAATTAAAGATCGTTGATTTGATGCCCTCAGAAACAGGAGTTTACTATATGCACAATAAGGACGGAAAGGTCATTTATATTGGAAAAAGTTCCGATATTAAGAAACGTGTAAATGAACATTTCACATCCAACGCCAAGTTGGCTAGAAGTCTTCAGAAAGAAACACGGAAGATCACTTTTGAACGAACCGGTAATGAGCTCATCGCCTTTTTAAAAGTGAGTGAAGAACTAAAAAGAAATTCTCCAAAATATCCAACTCATAAAAAAGAGATTTCCTTATCTCTGGACCAGAATAGCAAAGAGAATTCGGACATGGAAGCCATTAGCCTGGCTGGCAAAAACATTATGGTAGTGGATAAAGGAAGAGAATTAGGGGAGCGAAGTGCCATTCTCATTAAAAATGGTAAGTTAAAAGGCATGGGATTTTATGATCTTAATTATCAAATCAATAATATTCATATCTTGGAAACCATAATGACCCCAATGGAAGGCAATGCTAAGATCGTTCAAGAAGTAGAGGCGTATATTAACTATAAGAAAGTATTGAAGATAATTGAACTCAATTAAAAACATTGGATACACCTAAGCCAAATAAAGACTGGAAATACAAGCTGCATGAGATCATCTACGGAACTCATACCCCGGCAGGCAAAATGTTCGATATTGTACTGCTGGTCGTCATTGTTTTTAGTGTTATCGTGGTTATGCTGGAGAGTATTCCCAGTTTCGATGAGAAATTCCACGGATTTCTCAACATCTCTGAATGGTTTGTTACAATATTATTTACAATTGAATATATTTTACGAATCATTTGCATTAAATCTCCCAAGAGATACATTTTCAGTTTTTTCGGGATCGTAGATTTACTCTCTACCATACCAAAATATTTATCTTTCTTTATCGTAGGTTCACAATATATAACCGCCTTCAGGGCATTGCGTTTACTGCGTGTATTTCGGATCTTAAAACTGGTTCGATTCATAGGAGAGTCCAATAATCTGCTGCGAGCGCTAAAAGCCAGCCGTACCAAAATATTCATTTTCGTATTTTTTATATTGGTTGTATCCGTGCTTTTGGGTACAATCATGTATTTGGTAGAAGGCCCGGAACACGGGTTTAACAGTATTCCTCATAGTGTGTATTGGACCATAGTTACCTTAACAACGGTTGGCTATGGTGATATTTCTCCTGAAACCGGACTAGGACAAATAATTGCTACCATCATTATGATCGTTGGGTATGGAATTATTGCCGTTCCTACCGGGATAGTTAGTGCAGAATATGTCACTGAAGCGAGAAAGAGCAAAAAGAAAAAAAAGGATAAGGAAGAAAAAAACTGTGCAGAATGTGGTACCGTTATCTTACGTGTTGATGCTATGTATTGCCGTGTATGTGGTTTCAGGCTAAAAGATGAATAATGGCTCCAAAAACCCTTTTGGTAGTTGCAGGTCCAACTGGAATAGGGAAAACAGCCCTTGCAGTTCAACTTGCTAAACATTTCAAGACTGAGATCCTCTCAGCAGACTCCAGACAATTCTATAGTGAAATGCATATAGGTACGGCTGTACCAGACAAAGAGGAGCTTGCAACGGCTAATCATTACTTTATTCAGCACAAAAGCATTCACGATACATACACTGTAGGCGATTTTGAACGTGAAGCCCTGGAATTACTGGACAAGCTTTTTAAACGTCATGATCTGGTGATCATGGTTGGCGGCAGCGGTTTGTATATTGATGCGGTACTTTTTGGTATGGATTCCTTTCCAGATATTGAGCCTTCCATTCGTGAAGTACTTAACAAGGAATTAGACCAAAATGGTTTGGGCCCTTTGCAGCAAGAGCTGGTAACGGCAGATCCATTATATGCGCAGAAAGTAGATCTGCAGAATCCTCAACGTGTTATAAGAGCACTGGAGGTATGGAGAGCAACCGGGAAGCCGTATTCATCCTTTCTGGGGCGCAAGAAGACTAGCAGACCCTTTAAAACACTTATTATAGGTATAGAAGCCGCAAGAGAAGTAGTCTACCAAAGGATAAATGCTAGAGTTGATCGTATGATGGCAGCCGGACTTCTACAAGAGGCCTCGGGTTTGAAGGAATTTAAAAATCTTAATGCACTTCAAACTGTTGGCTATAAAGAGTTATTTCAATACTTGGATGGGCACTGCACATTAGAAGAAGCGGTAGAAGAAATAAAGAAAAACACCAGGCGTTTTGCAAAGAGACAGGGCACATGGTTTCGTAAAAATAAAACCATTTTATGGGTCCATTATGACCTGTCCTTCAACTTAATAGTAGAGCGGATCCAACAAGAACTGAGAAAACAGCTATGATAAAATCATCAAAAAATATCTTTGTGATCATGGGAGTCTCCGGTTGTGGAAAGTCGACCATTGGGCGAATGCTGGCAGAAACCCTTTCAATTCCTTTCTTTGACGGTGACGATTATCATCCTGAAAAGAACATCCAGAAAATGTCTAAAGGGGAGCCATTGAATGATGAAGACAGGTACTCGTGGTTGATGGCCCTCAATAAGCTTGGGGGGGAAAATCAAAATAATGGCGCGGTCATTGCGTGTTCTGCATTAAAAGAAATGTATAGAGACATTATAGAAAAAGACCTGGATCCTGTTCCGATTTGGATCTATCTGGAAGGCAGCTATAATGCTATTCTGAAACGCCTGGAGCAAAGAAGTGGGCACTTTATGCCTGCCAAGCTATTAAGGTCACAGTTCGATGACTTAGAACCACCTACAAAGGCGATTTGTATTTCTATTGAACTGGAACCGAAGGAAATCATCAACGAGATCCTGGAAAAATTAGGGTATTAAAAAAGGCACTCGTTTGAATGCCTTTTTTATATTGGTTCAATCTTGTTTACTGGGGAGTTTTTACAACCAAACGGAATCCCTCTCCGTGAATGTTTAATATTTCAACTACATCATCCTTCTTTAGGTATTTTCTCAACTTGGCTATGTAAACATCCATACTTCTGGAGGTGAAATAATTATCGTCTCTCCATATTTTGGTAAGCGCCAATTCTCTGGGCATAAGATCATTTTCATGTAGGGCCAACAACCTGAGAAGTTCATTCTCTTTGGGAGAAAGTTTTGCGGGCTCTTCATCTTTATATTTTAAAAATCTGAGTTTGGAATTTAAATGAAAATTACCAATTTTAAATTCAAATTGTTTGCTATCTGCCAAAGTACTAGATGCCTTTCTTTGAAGTATTGCTTTAAGCTTCATAAGAAGAACTTCTGAATCAAATGGCTTATTTAAATAGTCATCAGCTCCCGCCTTATATCCTTTTAAGACATCTTCTTTCATGGTCTTGGCGGTGAGAAAAACGATAGGCACATTTTCGTTCTTTTCACGGATCTCTTTGGCCAGGGTAAATCCATCTTTATAAGGCATCATTACATCCAAAATACAGATATCATAATTGTCCTTTTTAAATTTCTCAAATCCCTCCATGCCATTCTTGGCGAGAGTGACATCAAAATCGTTCATAGATAAATAATCCTTTAGAACGATACCAAAATTCGGATCATCCTCTACCAATAATATTTTCTTATTTACTGTTTCCATATCGTTTAAATTAAAGGCACTTTAATATAGAAAGTGCTGCCTTTTCCTTTTTCACTTTCTGCATAAACTTCACCTTGATGGTCTTCTACTATTTTTTTAACATAGGCCAATCCTAAACCATGGCCTTTAACATTATGTAAATCTCCTGTATGTTCCCTATAGAACTTCTCAAACACTTTATTCAACACAGCCTTACTCATCCCCGCACCCTGATCCTCGATCTTAATAATTAGATAATTATTAACTACCTCCGTATTAATGTCGATCTTAGGGGCCTCCGGTGAATACTTGATGGCATTATCTATAATATTCACTAATACGTTCCCGAAATGCATTTCATTGGCTAATATCTCTGAACGTTTTGCATCCAGATGAGTATGTATATACCCGCCACGGTCCAAGACGATCAGATCAACATGAGAGATCGCGGTCTGTATTAGATCATGAGCATCTACCCTATCCTTGGATATATCTAACTGGTTTCGTTCCAGTTTCGAGATCCGTAATACATTTTCTACCTGAGCGTGCATTCGTTTATTTTCATCCCTAATCATTTGAAGATACCGTCTTACTTTAGCCTCATCCCCAATTATCTTTGGATTGCGAATTGCTTCTACTGCTAAATTTATTGTCGCTATTGGTGTTTTAAACTCATGCGTCATATTATTGATAAAATCTGATTTAATTTCAGAGATCTGTTTCTGACGAATTAGTTGATAAATAGCGCTGGCGTAAGCAATTACGATCACCAAGGTAAAAAGCAATGACAAAAATGCCATTCCCAAGACAGATTGCAAAAGAAATTTCTTTTTACTCGGAAACGAAAGCAGAAGGGCAAAATTACTGGTCCCTTCACTATTCTTAAAGATAGGAGCCTTGTAGATTGTAGACTCTCCGAACTTGAATCGTCTAGATTTTACTTTTGTAGGCAATCCCCTGCTGTAAATACCATATTGAAAATCAGTATTTATCGTCATATTGCTCAATTCCTGATTCAGCAATAATTCTATTTCCTGTTTAGAGACGCGCTTGTGGATAGGTACATTTTCCGCATACTGTCTGTATACGTCATCAAAAACGGCTTTATCTATTGATGAAAGTCCGCCTATCTTCTCGAGTTTCTGAATAGGGTTTAGGCTATATGCCTTACCATCCAGGCCATATTCCTCTTTAAAAATTGTTTTTGTACGCTTACTGGTGATATTTTTAATTGCTGCGGTATCCCCTGTAACGCTGTCAAAGAACGTAGATGCTATATTGTAATCTTCCTCAAGTATTCCGTGAGAATAAAAAAGGATCTCGTTAGAATTAATGTCGCGGTCTATAAAGAAGATATTACTGAGGTTCGAACTCTTAAACTCCCCCAGACTATCCTTTAGGCTCAAGAACCTATCGGAATAATCTCTCATTTCACGTTCCTCAATCTTGTCTGTGACCCTATTGAGAACCTCCGCTATCGCATTTGAGAACTGTTCTTCTTTGTCATCTACAGACCTTTTGATCCAGTATAATTGTACCGAAATGATCCCAATAAGGGACAGGCTCATTAAGATGACAAGAAAAACAAATAATCGCTTATTCATTTTGGCGTAAAATTAAAAATTTAACATTTAGCGGATTGCTTGTTTAACCTAATCTTAACAAAAATGTTAAAATTATTGATTATCAACTTTTTTGAAGGATTTGATCGTGAATTTTACGTACCTGGTTACGTGTATCCTCTAAGTTTTTATTTATGATCACATATTGTGCCAGTTCCTTTTTTTTCTTAACAGGCCATTGGTGCTGCATACGTTCCAGAATTGCCTTTTCCGTTAGGTGGTCGCGAAGTTTAATTCGGGCGATTCTTTCTTTCTTAGGCGCCGTAACTAAGATCATTTTGTCAAAATTCTTGTATCCTCCATTTTCAAATAGAATGGCTGCCTCCTGTATCACGTACTCACCTTCTTGCTTTTCAACCCAGGTCTTAAAATCTTGGCGTACGGCAGGATGTACAATTTCATTTAAAGCTATAAGTAGCTCTCTATTTTTAAACGCCTTTTCAGCAAGGAATTTTCTATTCAACGCATTATTTTGATATGCCATTTCTCCGAAAAGAGTTCTAATTGCAGTTCGTATTCCGGGATCTTCATTCATTAATCTTTTTGCCTCTATATCCGAGTTATAAACTGCGACGCCTAGATCCTCAAACATTGCAGCTACGGTGGTCTTACCACTACCTATACCCCCGGTTAACCCTATTCGTATCATTCTCTTTTTAAAATGAATTCTACCTGTGATTGCCTCATCTGAACACTTGGAAGACTGTCTGGTTGTTGAATTAAATATAATGGCAAAAAGGGTGAATCTTCTTTGATATCTGCCAGGTCTGCAATTATCCTGAAATCCGTAGGAACTATCTCCTTAAGTCGTTCTATGCTCGCTTTGCACAAAACCTCTACAGTATTGGGAAAGGTCCTTATTTGCGTTCCCTGAGGCAGATTGGCTACTTCCACGGGCACCTGAAATATTTTTTCAGAAAAGCGGAATACCGTTGCCGAAAAGGTTACACTTTGCTGTTCGTATACCGCATGAACCAGATCAGATGGTTTTAAGAGCTGTAGTGTTCTTTTAAAACTATCGGTTATATCAGAAAGGATAACAGCCTCTGTATGTGCTTCTTTAATGGTGTCTATTTCCTGCAACGGGCCTCTTAAAACAACAGAGTCCGGTGAAATTTCCAGATCACCATACATAAGGTAATTTTGTGCAAGGTCTATAGTAGCATCTACGCGAACGGGTACTTTCTTACTGATCATACGGGTAAAATCAAAAAATATGGTATCCTGATCCATTTGAAGGATGGTCATGGCATCCGGAAGTTTAGATTCAATCTGTTTTCTGTATACCGGTTCTGCGAGGAAAAATTTATTACCACGATAACTCATCTCATTAAGATCAATCGACAATTTCCTGGTTGCAAATCGGGATCCCAGAAACTGCCAACCACTGCCCCTTGCCGTAATTGTTAAATTGTCTTTGGACGCCCCTAGAAAAAAAAGGGAATCGGGAATGTTGGTATAGACCAAGTCAAAAGTAGTCCTATCTGTATGTGTATCAGATAGTTTACTGACAAGCCATGCTAAAAATGAGCAAAACAATAAGATCACAAAGACCTTCACTTTTCGCTTTACAGCACCTTTTAAAACTTGTTTTGCAGCCATTATTATTTAAAAAATAAGAAGGGAAATAATTCCTGAGGTTTCTTCTTACTAAATGTAAGTAAGAATGTCGATTTAAAAAAACCCAGTCCATAGCCAGTAAATTGTATTATAACGGCCCATAAGGATAAGAGTGCAATGCCTAACTTCTTGTTCTTGTACCATGAATCAATTAATACTACCACAAAGTATAACAGATAAAAGAACAAAAACCAAGGTATTTGAACGATTGCTAAAAAAATAGACACAATAAGGCCAATAATGAAAAAGATAGGGAACCAGTAGGTAAGTTTGGCCGTTTTAGGGTGCCAGCTATTTAATATTGGCCTTACCATTCCAAATTTCTTTACCTGGGTGTAGAATTTATTAAAATCTACGCGCCTCTTGTGATATACAAAAGCTTCAGGTATTAGACGGGTATTAAATCCAAGTCCCCATAGGCGTATACTGAGGTCCGGATCTTCCCCGGGATGTATCTTTCCAAATCCACCGGTTTTTTCAAAGGCCTCTTTTGATATCCCCATGTTAAAGCTTCTGGGTTGGAATTGTTGAGCCACCTTTTTATTTCCTCTGATACCTCCTGTTGAAATAAAGGCCGTCATGGCGTAATTTATGGCCTTTTGAGTTGTGCTAAAAGTATGATGCGCTGTGTCCGGACCTCCAAAACAATCTACATAATGGTCCACAAGAGCCTTGGACGCGCTATCAAGGTATGTCGGCGGGAGTAAACAGTCTGAATCGAGAATAATAAAATAATTGCCTTTTGCCTTTCGCATCCCATAATTCCGGGAATCCCCTGGCCCACTATTTTCTTTAAAGTAATAGGATATTTGCAATTTTTTCTGAAAGGAACGTGCCACTTCCTCAGAACGGTTTTGAGACCCATCTTCAACGATCACTACTTCATATGGGTTTTGATAGGTTTGTTCCAAAAGACTATCCAGCAGCTCCCTAATTTCATCTGGTCTGTTATAAACGGGTATGATGAACGAAAAGAAAAGGTCCATGGCAATGTGATAATAGAAAAGCCATCCCAAAGAGGATGGCTCAATGCTGTTTTATATCTTCTTAATCTGAAAATCGCTCAATTACTTCCTGACTCACGCCGGTGTTGGAAAAGCCTCCATCATGAAACAGGTTCTGCATGGTCACTTTTTTAGTTAGATCTGAAAAGAGAGAAATCGTATAATTAGCACAATCTAGCGCAGTGGCATTTCCTAAGGGTGACATTTTTTCTGCATATGAAATAAAGCCGTCAAAGCCTTTAACTCCCTGGCCTGCCGTGGTAGGCGTTGGTGATTGGGAGATGGTATTGACCCTTACTTTTTTCTCTTTCCCAAAGAAATACCCAAAGCTGCGTGCTACCGATTCCAAATAGGCTTTGTTATCTGCCATATCATTATAATCCGGGAAGGTACGCTGAGCTGCCATATAAGTAAGCGCAACAATACTTCCCCATTGATTCATAGCATCTGCCTTGTATAAACTCTGCATCACTTTGTGAAATGACAGCGCAGAAACATCCCATCCTTTGGTGGTGAAATCGTATTTCTCGTCTGTATATAAACGTCCTTTCCTAACATTGACAGACATTCCTATAGAGTGCAAGACAAAATCTAGTTTGCCACCCAAAATTTCCATTGATTTGGTAACTAAATTAGCAAGATCTTCTTCACTTGTAGCATCGGCAGGAATGATCTCGGATTTTGTCTTTTTGGCCAATTCATTGATCTGTCCCATCCGCATTGCGATTGGTGCATTAGTCAGAACAAAAGTCCCCCCTTCTTCATGTACCCTTTCCGCAGTTTTCCAGGCTATAGAATTCTCATCTAAAGCTCCAAATATGATTCCTTTTTTTCCTTTGAGTAAGTCGTATCCCATTGTTTAAATCTTAGGTTTATGTTGTCCTTAAATATATCTAATTTATTCTTAATTAAGTAATTGCTTGGCATGTGCCATGGCCGAATCGGACAAGGCCTTTCCCCCCAGCATTTCTGCCAACTCAACCACCCGTTCCTCAGGAGAGAGCTTTTTCATACGTGTTCTGGTAACTTCACCATCATCTTCTTTAAATACCTTATAATGATGATCTCCTTTTGAAGCTACCTGTGGCAGGTGGGTAATTGAAAAAACCTGCATATTGGCACTCATTTGTTGCATAATGTCTCCCATATTGTTAGAGATCTCGCCCGAAACTCCGGTATCAATCTCATCGAACATCATTGTGGGCAATTGTTCATAGGACGCCAGTATAGATTTTATGATCAACATTATTCTGGATAGCTCTCCTCCGGAGGCTACTTTCTTTAAAGACCCAAAACCGGATCCCCTATTTGCGGAAAACTCAAAAATTAGCTGATCTCTTCCCGTACTTAGAAATGACTCCGTTTTTTCAATTTGTATGTTAAATGTGGCATTAGGCATCCCCAAAGATTGCAGTGAAGATTCCAGTTTGCTTTTTAATTGTGGCACTACGGCTAGTCTTCTATCACTTAATTCACTGGCCAGCACTGTCAATTCCTTTTGTGTAGTTTTTATTAGGGCTTCCTGTGCTTCTATATCCTGTTCAAGATCTTCGGACTTACTTAATTTTTCTTCTAATTGGTCCTTTATTTCCAGAAGTTCGCCTACCGTTGCCGCACTGTGCTTTTTCTGCAAGTTGTAAAGCAATTGTAGTTTTTCATTAACCTCTTCTAACAGACCAGGATTAGGAGTTACCTGTTCTTGCAAAGTTTCAATTTCCGACCTAATGTCGTCTAATTCTACAAAAACTGTTTGGATTCTTTCAAAAAGAGAAGCATAAGCAGAACCGTATCCTGAAACCTTAGAAATACTATGCTTACATTGAGCAAGTAGGGCCTGAACGCCTATCTCTTCGTTATTCAGCAATTCATGACCATTCGATAATTGTTCCAAAATACTTTCTACATTGGTAAGCTGCTCATAGGTTGATTCTAACTCTTCAAGAATCCCTGCTTGCAACGGAGCATTCTTTAACTCGTTGAATAGGAAACTGTTATAGTCTTGTTCCTTTTCAGCATCGGCAAGTGTTTTCCTTAGCTGGTTCAACTCTTTTTGTGCCGCCTCAAAGACTTTTAGATGTTCCTTATAGGTAGATAGTAGTTGTTTATTATTTGCCAAAGCATCGATCACCTTAAGCTGAAATTCATTCTCTGTAAGTTCCAGGGTTTGATGTTGTGAATGTATATCAATTAGGCGCTGTCCCACTTGAGAAATTACATCGAGGGTTACTGGTGAATCATTAACAAAAGCTCTCGATTTGCCATTGGGGTGTATCTCTCTTCGAAGGATGGTACGCAGATCATAATCGAGATCATTGGCATCAAACAAAACTTTTAACCCGTAATGTTCAATGTCAAATTCAGCTTCTATGATACATTTAAGTTCCTTGTCTCGCAAAGAATTCAGATCGGCCCGCTTTCCCAATACCAGCGACAAGCCTCCTAAAAAAATAGACTTCCCTGCCCCGGTTTCACCGGTAATGGTACTAAATCCTTTATCGAAAGAGACCGATAGATCTTCAATCAGGGCATAGTTTTTTATGGTGAGGTGTGTCAGCAAATCTTTAGCGTTAATCGTAGCGTAAAGATAACCGTTTATGTCCTGTAAAAAAATGAGGGAACTTAATATTTTATCTCGTTCCAGGTAGAAGAATAGAAGGGTGCTACCTTATTCAGCGTGCTTTTAAGTGCCACAATATCTACTTTTGGACCATCTGAAAAGATATTGAGGATCTCTTCGGATTTAGCATCAAAAAAAGTCTGGATCAAAAAAGCATTTGGTCTGCGCTGTATAAGGGTTTCAAACAAGCGCATAGAACCAGAGATCACTTGCTTTCCGGTACTGTTATTGTCTCCAAGTATATCTAATCCTTTGCGGTGGTAATTATACATTGCGATCCTGTATTCCCTGAATGTATTGGATAATAAGTTATCTACTAATACAAACCGCGTACGATTATCTGTGGCCGATTGGCTCCACCCGGAAAAATTGCTGCCTTGCGCCTGAATCACTATTTTTTGAGCTTCCTTGTAGAAATCTGTCCCTCCCTCTAAGGCATAGGTGTCCGCATCTAAGCCTAAAACGATATAAACATAGTAGGCAATTACTCCAACCAGGTTAGACGAAAAAACATTTTGATTATAGATCAGTGGCTGAAATTCTATATACTCAAAATTAAATTGGTTGTCCTTGTAATTAAAAACCGGACTTTCATAAGAAGTGTTGAAAACTGGTCGTGAGGACTGTATCTGAATATTGGCTTCGAACCTGTTAGATTCAAATTTGTTGACTGTAATGAACATCCTGGCATTCACACGTTCATTCTCTTTGTATACCCTGTTGGTCCATTTATTCTTATTTACAAAATCGTTCAGGGAACGCTCCAGAGTTCTAAAGATTTGTTGATTGGTCTGACTTACCTGATCCGAGTTTACTGTAATAACGCAATTGAGTTCCTGCCCTGCAACCGTAAAGGTCAAAAGGAATACAAATAAGAGCATCACTGAATTACGCATGAATCTTGGAGATAATTTCGTTCCAAATATCTGAAGCTACTTCGGCTTTAGTCTTTACTTCAAACGATTTAATTGAAGAATTCTTGTCTATAAAGGTTATTTTATTGGTACTGCCTCCAAAGCCTGCTCCTTTGTCCTTTAAAGAATTGAGAACAATGGCGTCGAGGTTCTTCTTTTTTAATTTTTGAAGCGCATTTGCCAGCTCATTTTCAGTTTCCAGAGCAAATCCAACTAAGTACTGATCCTCCTTTGCCTTGCCCAGTGTTAAAAGAATATCCTTGTTTTTTACGAGTTCCAGGCTAAGGTCGCCGGTAGATTTCTTGATCTTTTCTTTTGCTACTTTCTTCGGCTTATAGTCTGCAACGGCGGCAGCTGCGATCACCACCTCAGCTTTCTTAAAATGAGAAATTGCCGCTTTATACATTTCATCTGCAGAGGTTATATGGACCACCTCAATAGCAGGATCATTGATCTTTATATCTGATGGGCCCAGGACCAGAACTACATTTGCACCTAGTGATGAGGCCTTTTTAGCCAATTCTATTCCCATCAACCCAGAAGAGTAGTTCCCAATAAAACGAACAGGATCTATAGCCTCATAAGTTGGCCCTGCGGTAATAAGCACCTTTTTATTTACCAGGGGCAACCCTTCTTTTAAATGTTGAATAATAAACGCAATGATCTCTTCGGGTTCTTCCATACGCCCTTCGCCATCAAGACCACTGGCCAGTTCACCGGAAGTAGCCGGGATCATTATGTTTCCAAAAGACTGTAGTTTTTGATAGCTGGCTTTTGTGGTGGGATGCTTATACATATCGAGGTCCATCGCAGGAGCAAAAAACACCGGACATTTAGCCGAAAGATAAGTGGCTAAAAGAAGATTATCACTGCTGCCATTTGCCATCTTAGACAAGGTATTGGCAGTTGCGGGGGCAATGATCATAAGATCTGCCCACAATCCGAGCTCTACATGATTATTCCAATCTAATGTGCCTTCCTTTTCGTTAATAAAGTCGAGATGTACAGGATTCCTGGAGAGGGTAGCAAGCGTTAAGGGGGTCACAAAAGAAACGGCGCTTTCAGTTAAAATAACTTTAACTTCAGCGCCGGCTTTTATTAATAAGCGTACTAAGAAAGCGGTCTTATAGGCGGCAATACCTCCGGTAACTCCCAAAAGGATTTTTTTGCCGACTAACATTTATTCTCCGTCTTTCTCAGTATTGCGGTAGTAAATTCTATCTTCTAACCATTCATTTAAGGCCATGGCATGTGGTTTAGGTAATTTTTCGTAGAATTTAGAAACTTCTATCTGCTCCTTGTTCTCAAAAACTTCTTCAAGACTATCACTATAGGTCGCAAATTCTTCTAACTTCTCCAATAATTCCTTTTTTATCTCTGAGTTGATCTGAACGGCTCTTTTAGAAGCTATGGAAATAGCCTCATATATGTTTCCTGTCTTTTGATCGAACTCATTTCTGTTGATCGTTACGGTAGAAACCGCTGCTTTGGAATTCTTTAAATCGTACGTATTCATTTAGCTAAATTTTCTTGTTCTTTATAACGGGTCATTTCTTTACTTACTTTTTCACGTAAGTTTTCAGCATCTTTTAAAAAGCTGGTTTTAGGGTAATATTTTAAGAGATTCTTGTAGGCCGCTTCTGCGGTTTCCAAACGTTCTTCTTTTCTATTTAGTGTACTATTGAGCGCTAAATTTGCTGTAGCTACCAATTTGAGGTAAAGGGCCTCTTCCCTAAAAATTGTTCCTGGATAGTCAGAAACAAAATTATCCAGTGCTGCCACGGCTGAAATGCTGTAGTCTAAAATATAAGAATTACCAAGTTTTGTGAATTGCTTGGCAATTTCGAATGCCTTTTTCTCCTTCTTAGTGGTAAGTTCCTTGGCCATACTATTAGCCTCGGGCATAAATTCCGATTCGGGATAAGTATTGATGAAGTTCTGAAGTTTAACAAGTGCTTTTTCAGTATCTGTTTGATCTAAGGAATACCTCGGGGAAAGCATATAATAACTTTTAGCCCCTAAAAATGAAGACTCAGCTGCTTTATCACTTTTTGGATACGACTTTAGAAAACGTTCAAATTGATATCCTGCAAAATTGTAGTTCTTTACCTGATAGTATGTGTCGGCTAAGAAAAATTGAACACGCTCCCCTTGCGGTTTCCCAACATACTTAGGAGCTATCTGTTCAAATAATCTATTCGCTCTTTTAAAGTCCTTAGCCTCGTAGTATTTCTCAGCCATGTCATACTTCGCTTTAACATCTTCATTCTTCAATACCTTTTGGTACTCATTGCAAGATTGTGACAAGAGAGCTACTGCGGCCAAGAGGATTAAGATTCGGTGCTTCAAAAACATTTTGCAAAATTAAGGATTCTAAGTGGAATAAAAAACTAAATCTTTAGCACAAACATACTAGGTTCAAGCCTTTAAACAGAAGGTTTTGAGGAAGTTTTAACTATTGACACTCATATTGAGACCGCAAAAGACTTTACGAATGAAGAAATCTTTGACTTTAAAGTTGAGGATGCTTCAATTAGCGGTAAGCGAACTACAGCCGATGATAGTCCGAGGCTCTCAAAAATAGCTTTGATCCCAGCCGGGTTTCCTTCTTCAAAAATAAGATTCATAACAGGCGTAAGCGCATGGTGCAATTGATAGGCCCCTTCATGATCTCCATTTAGACCTAGACGTATCATTTTGCTCATTTGAACAGGCATTCCTTGCCCTAAGACCGAGATAACACCAATTCCACCCTCTACCACTGTTGGAACCGCCGTAATGTCGTCTCCGGAAATTATATGGAAGCCAGAAGGCACTTCCTTTAAGAGCTGCCTAATTTGATCCATGTTCCCACAAGCCTCTTTTATTGCTATAATATTAGAGCAATCTTTGGCTAATCTTACTACTGTAGCGGGCAACATATTACTACCGGTTCTTCCAGGAACATTGTATAGGATAATTGGCTTAGGAGACACAGAAGCCAACATTTTATAATGTTGATAAATCCCTTCTTGAGTGGGCTTGTTATAATAGGGAGACACAGAAAGTACTGCGTCAAAGGGCTCCAGATCGATATTCTTAAATTCTTCAACGAGCAAAGATGTATTATTTCCACCGATCCCTATCACCAAAGGTAAACTTCCCTTATTTTCTTCAATAACCGTTTGAATTACCAGTTGCTTCTCGTCTGAGTTCAGCGTTACCGATTCACCTGTGGTCCCTAAAACCACCAAATAATCCACACCTCCTTCTATGGAGTATCGTACTACCCTTCTCAGGGCCTCTACGTCAACAGAACTGTCTCTTTTAAACGGAGTAACCAGTGCTACTCCCGTTCCATATAATTGTTCCATGATTATAATTCGTTCATTACGTTTAAATACTTCTTTAATTCCGTTTTAAAGGTATTAAAATCTTGTAGCTGCGTTTGGAGTATCAAATCATTCAACTCAGGATCTATCTCGGCAAAACCTACTTTTATTCTAGCTTTGGTCTTTACGGTCATAAGTTTCAGGATCAACGTATCTTGCGTATAATAATTCACAAGGAGGTCGTACTCCTTGGTCAAAAACTCCAGCGCATAACTGTTTTCAACTGCTCCACCCCAACCAAGGTCCTTGTCAGAAAAAACAGGCGTTGAATAGGGAGAGTTCTTATCATAAAACCCTCTATACCCCATTATTTTAACGGCATTGGGTCTTAAATTGAACATGTCAATAAACTGATAAAAAAGGTCCGCATTTTGAAAAGTGTCGAGATCTACTATGACCCCTACTTTCTTAATTTCATTCCTGTTTCTTTCAAGATCCGGGATTTTTAAGAGTTCATTCTTAAGATATTTTTCACCCGATTTATGCTTGAATCTGTCCTTGAGTCCCTGTAAAAACATCTATCTTTACGTTTTGGTAAAGATAACCATTCTCTTAGCATTTCACCGGGCTAAGTTATCACGTTTAGACGATTTAAATATGAAACATTTTGTTGTATTTATAACAATTGTTCTCTTCACTTCCTGTGCTCAAAGTCCGTCACAACTAACCTCTATTAAAGGCGCACAACTTCCTATAAATTCAGAAATTCCCTCCAATGATTCCATTGAAGTGTTCATCACTCCTTATCGCAATAGGATTAATACCGTATTAGATAGTGTCCTGGCTTACGCTCCGAAGGACATTGTGAAGACTGACGGCAAATTAAACACCTCCGAAGGCAATCTGATGGCAGATATTTTAATGAGGCAATCTCAGCCCATTTTTAAGCTGCGAACGGGTCATGAAGTAGACATTGCTTTACTTAATTACGGTGGGATCCGAAACGTTATCTCTGCCGGTTCAGTCACGTCCCGAACAGCCTTTGAAGTAATGCCCTTTGAAAATTATATTGTGGTCCTTGAGCTTCCCGGAACAGCGATCAGGGAAATGGTTAGCTATCTCATTGCTTCCGGCAGACCTCAACCATTTAGTGGTATGAAGATCGTACTTAATAATGATGGTAAATTACAATCTGTAAACATCCAGGGAAAACCTTTTGACGAGAATAAAACATACTATCTCGCGACCATAGATTATTTATTACAAGGTGGCGGAAATATGGACTTTTTAAAAGAAAATAAAAGTATTACGGAACTAGACTATCTGTTAAGAAATGCCATGATAGATTATTTTATAAAAGTAGATACGCTTGAGGCCACAGTAGATGATCGTTTTATTCAAATTAAGCATCCATGAAACGCAGATCATTTATTGAAAATACTATCTCGAGTGCCGGATTTGTTGGTCTGGGAGGCACCTTATTAAATAGTTGTTCCTCGTTTTCCAAAAAACAAATTACGATCTTGCACACCAAATAAGTGCATAGTCATATCGATACATTTCCAACAGACCATTCCACTTTCCCTAATTTGTTCGGTTTGGCCAGAAGGGCTACCCTTATTTCACAGATTCGAAATGAAAATCCTAACACCTTGCTTTTGGATGCAGGAGATATTTTTCAGGGCACACCCTATTTTAATTTTTATGGAGGCGAGTTAGAGTTTAAATTAATGAGTACGATGCGTTATGATGCAGCTACCATCGGGAACCATGATTTTGACAATGGTGTAGATGGACTGTTAGCTCAAATGCCCTATGCAAATTTTGACTTTCTCTCTGCAAACTATGATTTTACCAATACCGTTTTGGATGGCTTCACCTCCCCTTTTAAAATTTTTATGGTTGATGGGTTAAGAGTGGGCGTTTTTGGGCTTGGGATAGCGCTAGAAGGATTGGTCACAAAAAAACTGTATGCAGAAACTCAATACCTCGATCCTATTGAAATTGCGCAGGATATGAGCAGGGTCCTGAAAGAAGAAAAAAAGTGTGATCTGGTCATTTGCCTATCACACCTTGGGTTTGAATATAAAAATGAACCTCAAATGCCAAGTGATGTGCTCCTGGCTTCCAAAACAGAAGATATAGATCTTATCATTGGTGGCCATACGCACACCTTTCTAGAAAGACCTGTTATCCGTAACAACAGAAAAGATATTCCTGTCTTGATCAACCAGGTAGGATGCTATGGCATCAATCTGGGAAGAATCGATTTTTTCTTCGATGGCTCAAAAAAAAGCAGCGGGGAGGGAATATCTATTACGGTCTAGGTCTATAATCTATTATGTATCCCAAGACAATCTGCCCACTAGTGGTATTGCATTTAAAGCTTAGGAAATTATCATCGCCATAACAATATCTTCAAATTCTGCCTCAAGGGATTTTTCAGGGATGGGTTTTCTTGCCCTGCGATACCAGTATTCGGCATTCCATTGATCCCCCTCCTTTCGGTGTAGGTATGCATGGATCCAGATTGCTGTTGGTGTAGAAAGGGAATCAACTAATTCATGGGCTTTTTCCCAGTTCCCTTTGGCATCCCACCATAGTGCCTTCAGTTCATCGGGCCAGATGGAACCTGGCCCAGGTTGGTCTAGACTTTTCGTAAATTCTTTCGGTGTACTTGGCTTTTTCATTTCTAACGGATAAATAAAATGAGTGTTACGGACATTATAACAAGCTATTGGTCCTTTTTGATTTGTTCCGATTCTTATAATGACATACCTATGAGAAACCTAATCTCTAAAAAAACAAAATGATGTCTAAAAAATTAATTTCATTTATTGCCACCGTATTACTCATATTGGGGGCCACCACACAACTAAAAGCACAAGAAGCACAAGACGAACCTAAGTGGGAATCCATTATGCTGGTACCGGATAATACCAAGTTAAAAGTTCTTGGTGAAAATATGCGGAAACACAACCAGAAATACCATAAGGAAGGAGCATTTAAAGCTTCAGTTTACAATATATTAAGCGGTCCGAATTCAGGCAAATTAATATGGATGATGGGGCCCTTAAAATTTAGTGACCTGGACACGCGCCCGGCAGAAGGAGGGCACGATGAAGATTGGAGAGACAATATCATGCCATATGTAATGCAAACTGAACAAGGGGAATATTGGGAAGGAGATTCCAAACTTTCCAATACGTCCATGCTTCCTAATGATCCAAGTACTTATCCAATCCTTTTTACCCGTTATTGGGAGGTTAATCCTGGGCATGGCTTTAGTGTAGAATCACATTTGGAAATGGCCAGTAAGACAATAAAGGCAATGCCCGGTGTTCATCCATGGGGCGTCTATAACAATCTGTTCGTCCAGGGTAAAATTGGCAGACATATTGCAACCGTTAGCTTTCATAAAAATTGGACCGACTTTGGGACCTCCTGGCCTTTTAGAACAACGTTTGATGAGGTACATGGTGCTAATACCTGGGATTCATTTATCAGGAACCGGGATGTCACTTACTCTAACTGGTGGGATGAGATATGGGTCTATGACAAAGCTCTTAGTGGAGACTAATTCAATTAAATCGAACTTAATAAACCCTCTTAAGCTATTAAGGGGGTTTATTTTATTAAGTCTAGAAAATCGGATTCTGAAATAATAGGCACCCCCAGAGTCTCTGCCTTGCTACGCTTACTTGGACCCATGTTATTCCCGGCAACCAGGTAAGATGTTTTGGAAGAAATAGAAGAACTTACCTTACCCCCATTATCCTCAATCAGCTTTTTGAGTTCCGTTCGCTCCAGATTTTCAAAAACGCCAGAGACTACCAGAGTCTTCCCTTTTAAGAGGTCGGTCTGATTTTGCAGCTGTTCTTCCGTGAGTGAAAACTGAAGCCCGTATCTTTTGAGTTGTTCCATGATCTCCCGGTTCTGGTCTTCCTGAAAAAAGGAAACCACACTTTCCGCAATGCGCTGACCAATCTCATTAACCTCCATCAATTCTTCAGAAGTTGCAGCCATTAAAGCATCAATATTTTTATAGGCTTTTACCAATGTTTTTGCTACGGTTTCACCTACAAAGCGGATTCCTAGTCCAAATAATACCCGTTCAAAAGGGATCTTTACTGAATCAGCAATTCCCTGAACAAGATTTTCGGCCGACTTTTCCGCCATGCGTTCCAAAGGAAGGATCTGTTCCTTGGTAAGAGTATAGAGATCTGCGTAATTCTCAATAAGTCCTTCTTTAAAAAGTAATTCGACGGTTTCAGCACCAAGTCCGTCTATATCCATGGCCTTTCTGGAAATAAAATGCTGAATTCTACCTGTGATCTGTGGTGGGCAACCCCCTGTGTTTGGGCAAAAGTGCTGAGCCTCTCCTTCTTCCCTCTGAAGTAAGGTGCCACATTCCGGGCAATGTGTAATATAAATTGTAGGAGTCGATTCTGCCGGACGCTGGGTTAAGTCAACCCCAACAATTTTCGGAATAATTTCACCTCCTTTTTCAACAAATACGGTATCACCTTCGCGTATATCGAGCTTTGCTATCTGATCTGCATTGTGCAAGGAAGCCCGCTTTACGGTAGTACCTGCCAATAAAACCGGTTGAAGGTTTGCAACTGGCGTAATCGCTCCTGTACGCCCCACCTGATAAGTGATCTTCTCTAATACCGAGCTAGCTTGTTCAGTTTTAAACTTATAGGCAATGGCCCAGCGAGGTGATTTTGCGGTATAGCCTAATTCCTCCTGTTGTTGAAGATCATTGACTTTTATAACTACCCCATCCGTTTCGTATGGCAATTGGTGTCTATGAACATCCCAGTGCTCAAGGAAAGCTAAAACCTCCTTTATGGAATGACATAATTGAGCTTCCCTGGGTATTTTAAATCCCCATCCTCGTGCTTTTTCCAGAAGTTCATAATGAGTTTTTGACGGAAGATCTCTTCCAACCAAAGCATATAATAAGCAATCCAGAGGTCTTTCGGCAACTAAGGCACTATCCTGTAATTTAAGACTTCCAGATGCTGTGTTCCTTGGATTCATATAAGGATCATCTCCATTCTTGATTCGCTCCTCATTCATTTTTTCGAAGCCTTCTAAAGGCAAGATGATCTCACCTCTAATATCAAATCTGGGAGGGAAATCTCCACGCAAATGTAAGGGGACTGACCGAATGGTTTTAACATTGGCTGTAACCTCATCGCCCTGAAACCCATCACCTCTTGTCAATGCTCTTACAAGTTGACCGTTTTCATAACTCAGGCTAATGGAGGCCCCGTCGTATTTTAATTCACAGGTATAGCTTACTGTGGCATCGCCAAGATTGCGTTTTATACGTTGTTCCCATTCTAATAATTCTTCTTTGGAATACGAGTTGTCTAGAGAATACATACGTTGTTCGTGCACAAGAGTATTAAAATTCTTGGTTACCGTACCCCCCACTCTCATTGTAGGTGAAGTTTCATCTAGAAATTCGGGATGCGCTTCTTCAAGAGCCTGCAGCTCTTTCAATTTCATGTCAAAATCATAATCAGAAATAACGGCTGCATCCAGAACATAGTACCTGTAGTTATGTTCGTGCAATTCCTCCCTAAGTCTTTTTATTTGCTCTTCAATATTCATGTATACTAACGTCTATGTCTTATTGCACCAAACTTGTTCCTTTAATGAACCGATCCTTCCCATGGAGGTCTTGCTGTATTTCTATATTGGTAAAAGAATGTTCCTTTAAAAGATCGCTTACCTCTTTTCCAAATATTTCGTTGATCTCAAGATACAATACACCTCCCTCTTTCAGGGCCTTTTGCGCCAATTTTGCAAGATATTCATAATACAACAAAGGTTGCGTATCCGGAACAAAAAGTGCTAAGGAAGGCTCTGAATTCTTCACATGGTCTTGCATAATGGCTTTCTCTCTCTCAAGTACGTAAGGAGGATTAGAAACTATAATGTCATAGTTCTCCTCACTTATGTCCATATCACGAACATCTGCATTTTTGAATAAAACGGATACTTTATTGTTTTTGGCATTTTGTTTAGCCACTTCCAGGGCTTCTTTCGAAATATCAATAGCACTAACTTCGGCCTGGTGCAGGTTTTTTGCCAAGGCAATTGCAATACAACCGCTGCCAGTACCAATATCTAATATCTTGATGTTCGATTCTGACTTTTGGCAGTCATTTAGTACCCATTGTACTAACCCTTCCGTTTCCGGCCTCGGAATTAAGACATCTTCATTGACCGTCAATATGAGATCCATAAAAGAGGTAGTACCTAAAATATACTGAATGGGTTTCCCTTGTTTCAATGCAGCTAGACCTTCAAAAAATAAGGATTCATCTTCCTTGGTAATGATCCATTGCGGGTGAATCGCTAAATGGAACCGTGGAAGTCCCAGATAGCTTTCTACAAAATAATAGAAGAAATGTGATACCTCTTCTGTCCCATATTGGCTGTCTAATTCCTGATGAAAAATATGTTTTATATCCTTTAATAGCATTTTAAAAAAATTACTGTCTTAGTTTTTTGAGCATCCAGACAGTACATGAATAATGGCCGGTATTTCCCATTGGGGCTTCAAGGTATTCAAAACCCCATTTAGCATAAAGCTTCAGGGCGTTTTTCATGTAGGGCATGGTCTCCAGATAGCAAAAATCATATCCTTCTTTTTCCGCACGATCCAGGCAACATTCCAGCATCTTTGTGCCCATCCCCAATCCCCGGGCTTCTTTTAAAAAATACATTTTTTGCAATTCACACACATTCCCATCATGGGCTTCCAACCCTATAATTCCTCCCCCTCCTATAATTTTATCCTTATTTTCTACCACAAAATAAGCCGCCTTAGCTTTGTTGTAATATTCATATAGCGAATCGAGGATTGGATCTGCATAGGTAGTTCCTATTTTAGGCACCTGGTGCTCTACCAGTACAGTTCGGATTACCCTTGCTAGTTGGGCATTATCTGCTGGTGATATTTCCCTGATTCTAAGGGTGTCTGAAATCATGATTAATATCCTATTTTTGCGAGGTGAAGATACACGAAAAATATATTTTGCGAGGTATTGAACTCGGCAAAAACGGTCTTGGAACCACTGCACCCAATCCAATGGTAGGCTGTGTTATCGTTCATAATAATACCATCATTGGGGAGGGTTTCACCAGCCCTTTTGGAGGAGCACATGCAGAAGTAAATGCCATACGTTCTGTACAGAACAAGGAACTCCTAAAAAAATCGACCTTGTACGTGACCCTGGAACCATGTGCTCACCATGGTAAAACCCCGCCTTGTGTAGATCTGATCATTTCATCCAAGATCCCAAGAGTAGTTATTGGTGTAAAAGATCCTCATGATAAGGTAGGCGGAAAAGGAATTGAAAAGTTATTGGCTGCTGGCTGTGAAGTAAATACACCAGTATTGGAGAGCAGATGTCGTGAACATCACAGGCGTTTTCTTACATTCCATGAAAAGAAACGCCCCTATATTATTCTGAAATGGGCACAAACCCGGGATGGCTTTATGGCACCTTCGATCAACCAGCGAGAAAAGGATCCACGTCCATACTGGATCACCAACCGCTATTCGAGACAAAAAGTACACCAATGGAGAAGTGAGGAGCAGGCTATCTTTGTAGGTACCAACACGGTGCTCTTAGATAATCCTAAATTAACAACCAGATCCTGGGCAGGCCACTCTCCGCTAAGGATCATCTTTGATAAGGACCTGAAAACACCTGCTTCTTACAACATCTTTGATAGAACAGCTGAAACACTGATTTTTACACAAAGTAATGTCCCTAATAAAGCTCAGAAGGGCATTCAATATGAATGTATCGATTTCTCACAAAAGGTAGCTTCTCAAGTTTGCGAGACCTTATTTAAGAGGAATATACTAAGTGTCATCATTGAGGGTGGTGCGGCCACTCTTAACACGTTTATAGAGTCTGCTCTCTGGGATGAAGCTAGGATCTTTACCGGAACCATTTCTTTTTATAAGGGTCTTACAGCGCCTCTGATCAAAGGAAATGAAATAAGTCAAACACTTGTTGGCCAGGATACCTTAAGTATTTTGCGAAATGATTAAAAATATAATTTTCGATTTTGGCGATGTATTTATAAATCTCGATAAACCAGCTACTTTGCAGGCTTTGATCAAGGCAGGATATAAAGAAATTCCGGAGGGTCTATTTCCCCTGGCGAATTCCTATGAAAAAGGCATATTAGATACCCCATCGTTCTTGGAAGCCGTAAATAGTTTTCTGCCAAGCTCAACAAAAGAAGAGATCATTGATGCGTGGAATGCTATTCTTCTAGATTTCCCTGAGAAAAGACTACACTACCTTCAAAAATTAGCAAATAAAAAGAAGTACAGGCTTTTTCTATTAAGTAATACAAATGAACTTCATATCCAATACGTAATTTCTCAAATGGGAATGCAGAAATACGAGGCTTTTAAAGCGTGTTTTGAAGGTTTTTATCTATCGCATTGTATAGGAATGAGAAAGCCAGATCCTGAAATATTTAAAATGTTCCTCACAGAACATGGCCTTGGAGCTAAAGAAACACTTTTTGTTGATGACACTTTAGAACATATACTTAGTGCTAAACGTCTTGGATTCCAGACCTGGCATTTACAAGTGGGAGAAGAAGATGTTACAGAACTTAATTCCCATCTATGATATGCTAGACCTGGCCCTGAGTATCTTTTGTTCTAGTTTGATCTTTGTCATCTTTAAGCTGTATACCAGATTTAGAGTACAAACATTGTATGCCATCATTGTTAACTATATGACGGCCTGTACTGTTGGTTTTCTTCTTTCCGATGTAACGGTGAGTCTGATTGAAATTCCATCAAAAAAATGGTTCTATGGCACACTGCTATTAGGGTTGCTATTTATCATCATATTCAATTTAATGGCGAAAACCTCCCAGATCCTTGGCGTTTCTGTCGCTTCTGTGGCCACTAAAATGTCCCTTACGATTCCAGTACTTCTAGGTGTAATTATATATGGCGAAGACCTGGGACCCTTAAAGGTTGTGGGGATAGTATTAGCGCTGGCCGCCGTGTATTTCACCTCGGTAAAAAAAGGTACAGTGGCGTTTAACAGAAGATCGTTGTACTTACCTCTTTTGGTATTTCTGGGATCAGGGATCATTGATGCCAGTATTCAATACGCTGAGCAGTACCTGGTTCCCACAGAGGAGTTTCCCATTTTTTCTTCAACAGTATTTGCCAGTGCCGCGCTATGTGGACTTATTTTTATCCTTATCAGATCCTGGAAAACCCCCGTGAAAATTCTTCCCAGAAGCATCCTTGGGGGAATTGCCCTGGGGGTGCCAAATTTTTTCTCTATTTATTTCCTTCTTCGGGCATTGCAAAATGAAGTACTTAATAGTGCCTCAGTTT
>NZ_CAMYKH010000013.1 GCF_947258935.1 uncultured Muriicola sp. | reverse complement strand
GGGATGTATTGTTCGATCTGATCACCTCCCCGGAGTTCCTGCAGAATTCTATTGCCGATACCATTTCTGGAAAAACAGTTTCTCTGGAAACTCAGGAAATTGAAGCAGAAGAGATTTTACCTAATCCGGAAACAAATACTACACTGATTGTTGAATCTGCAGATGAACCTTTACCAAGAACTACAAAAGATGCCGATGCCATACTAGACCCCGCCTTATTTTCATCAAAAGACCCGGAGATAGACAAGACAATTGCAAAAGAAAAGCAGCAAGCTAAAGAGGCCTTGGAGTTAGGACAGCCCTTAGCCTTTACCAAGAAGGAAAAACACTCTTTTATGGAATGGCTGCAACTAAGTGCAACCAGGCCCATAAAGCAACAGAAAGCGGCAAAGAGCGAAATGGCGAAGATCCCTGAAGATATGGAGTTCCCTATAGCTGAGGAATCGGATAGGAAGAAGAAGTTTGCCATGATAGACCGTTTCCTGGAGGAAAACCCAAAGATAGTTCCACATGAGGAAGGTGTTCCAAGAATAGACATCAGCGAATCTACCACAATAGACTCTGAAGAGCTGATGACAGAAACGCTGGCCAGGGTGTATTTGGAGCAAAAGAAATACAAAAAAGCACTGCAGGCCTATAAAATTTTAAGTTTGAAATATCCGGAAAAAAGTAGTTTCTTTGCAAGCCGAATTAAAGCAGTAAAGCAATTACAAAAGGAAAACTCGTAAGATGAGCACATTTACAATATTCTTGGTTCTTATAATCGTAGTATGTTTTCTCCTGGTATTGGTCGTAATGGTCCAAAATCCAAAAGGAGGCGGATTGTCTTCTTCATTTGGAGGTGGTGGAACCCAAGTTGTAGGTGGTGTAAAAAAGACAGGTGATTTTCTTGATAAAAGTACCTGGACATTGGCTACTCTTTTGGTGGTTCTAATCTTATTATCTAATGTTGCCCTGAAGGGAAATTTTGGAGAAACAGATTCTAAATTATTACAAGGTGATGATATTGAGACCACGGTTCCGGAAACTGTTCCCGAGGAAGTGGTTCCAACAGATTCTACCAGTCCCCTGGATACTATTCAATAATATATTGAGCTATAATGACATTTAAAATGCCAGCCAAAATGACAAGCTGGCATTTTCAATTTACAAACTGTCAGTATTTGGGTCTTGGCATAATTTCTGCCATCAATAATCAGAATTTTAAAATACTAAATATAAAGACATATGGCTAAACTTAGCATCAAACCATTAGCAGATAGGGTTCTTATTGAACCAATGGCAGCAGAAACCAAAACTGCATCTGGGTTATATATTCCAGATACTGCCAAAGAAAAACCACAAAAAGGAAAAGTAGTGGCCGTTGGCCCGGGAACCAAAGATGAAAAGGTCACAGTAAAGGTTGGTGATACGGTTCTTTACGGGAAATATGCCGGAACAGAGCTGAAATTAGATGGCAAAGATTATCTAATGATGCGTGAGAGTGACATTTTAGCAATCATTTAAGTAAAACTTCAAGGAAAATCTGCGGAAACAGATTGTTCTTATTGAAAAAATAAAACTAACAGAATTATGGCAAAAGAAATAAAGTTTGATATTGATGCAAGAGACGGCTTAAAACGTGGGGTAGATGCCCTGGCCAATGCCGTTAAAGTTACCTTAGGTCCAAGGGGAAGAAATGTAATTATCAGCAAGTCATTTGGTGCTCCAATAGTTACAAAGGATGGTGTAACTGTAGCTAAAGAAATAGAGTTGGCAGATGCACTAGAGAACATGGGTGCTCAAATGGTAAAAGAAGTAGCTTCTAAGACAAATGATCTGGCAGGAGACGGAACTACAACCGCTACTGTACTGGCGCAATCCATAGTTAAGGAAGGCCTGAAGAACGTTGCTGCAGGTGCCAATCCAATGGACCTAAAAAGAGGAATAGACAAGGCTGTTGAAGCCATTGTTGAGAACCTTACCAAACAAGCTAAAAAAGTAGGTGACTCTTCTGAAAAGATCAAACAGGTTGCCTCTATCTCTTCAAACAACGATGAAACTATAGGAGAACTTATTGCAAAGGCTTTTAACAAAGTTGGCAAAGAGGGAGTCATTACAGTAGAAGAGGCCAAAGGAACCGATACCTATGTAGATGTAGTAGAAGGTATGCAATTCGACAGAGGATACCTTTCTCCATATTTTGTGACCGATTCAGAAAAAATGATCGCAGATCTGGAAAACCCTTATATCTTATTGTACGATAAGAAGATCTCCACGATGAAAGATTTGCTACCTGTGTTAGAGCCTGTGGCTCAATCCGGAAAGCCATTATTGATCATTGCTGAGGACGTAGACGGGGAAGCACTTGCTACCCTGGTAGTTAACAAGCTACGCGGTTCATTAAAGATTGCGGCAGTTAAAGCTCCTGGGTTTGGAGACCGCAGAAAGGCAATGCTCGAAGATATCGCAATCCTTACTAAGGGAACTGTTATATCTGAAGAACGAGGCTTCTCTTTGGAGAATACAACTATAGATATGTTGGGAAGCTGTGAAAAGGTGACCATTGATAAGGACAACACCACTATTGTAAATGGTGCAGGTGCTGCCAAAGACATCAAGACCCGCGTAAATCAGATAAAATCTCAGATTGAGACCACAACTTCAGATTACGACAAGGAAAAACTACAAGAGCGTTTGGCCAAATTAGCCGGTGGAGTAGCTGTATTGTATGTAGGTGCTGCCTCAGAGGTAGAGATGAAAGAGAAAAAAGACAGAGTAGATGATGCCTTACATGCTACAAGAGCTGCTGTAGAAGAAGGTATCGTTGCCGGTGGAGGCGTTGCCTTTCTCCGTGCCAAATCTGTTTTGGCAAAAGTGAAAGTAGAGAATCCGGATGAAGAAACAGGATTGCAGATAGTGGCCAGAGCCATTGAATCTCCTTTGAGAACTATTGTTGAGAATGCAGGGGGAGAAGGATCTGTAGTTGTTGCAAAAGTAATGGATGGAAAAGGAGACTACGGATATGACGCTAAGTCCGAAAAATATGTTGATATGATGAAGGCCGGGATCATAGATCCTAAGAAAGTAACAAGAATAGCCTTGGAAAATGCGGCTTCAGTAGCAGGGATGATCCTTACTACAGAGTGTGCACTTACAGACATCAAGGAAGATACGCCTGCAGGCCCTCCAATGGGCGGAGGCGGTATGCCTGGAATGATGTAATACCTCGGGTATAGCATAATATTGAATAAAAAGCCACCTCCGTTAGGAGCGTGGCTTTTTCTTTGAATCTTACATCTCATGAACAAGCTTCTTATTTATTACTTTTGAAAAAAAAAGAATGCATCCATCTTTAAAATCTGCTGTAATCGCCATATTAGAAAATAAGGACAAGACGGTAAATACGCGTCTTCAAGAAGTCTGTGAGTTGCTTAAAGCAGCAATTCCACATTACGATTGGGTTGGTTTTTATTTTCGAAATGGAGAAAAGGAAGAATTAAAATTAGGGCCTTATGCAGGAGCACCTACAGATCATACTATAATTCCATTCGGGAAAGGGATCTGCGGGCAAGTGGCCGTAAGTAATGCCAATTTTGTGGTCCCAGATGTGGCGGCGCAGGACAATTATATTGCCTGTAGTATCACGGTAAAAGCTGAGATCGTGGTTCCTCTCTTTGTAGATGGTAAGAATATAGGACAGATCGATATAGATTCTAATACACCAGATCCTTTTACAGAAAAGGATGAACGATTTTTGGAATTCGTAAACCAGGAGGTCTCCAAAATTCTTTAAAACTTTCCTTTTTTGTTGATAAGACCTGCATTTTCGTAGCTGCTAAAAAAGTACCTTTGAATTCTTAATCCAAGCACTAAAAGCTATTAGAATGGGCACTGTTAAAAAAGCTACTTCAGCACTTATTTCTGTCTTTCATAAAGACGGTTTAGAACCAATCGTTAAAAAATTCCAGGAACTAGGAATCACTATGTATTCTACCGGAGGGACAGAATCGTTCATACGATCGCTGGGGCTAGATGTAGTGCCTGTTGAGGAAGTGACAAGTTATCCCTCCATCTTAGGTGGCAGAGTAAAAACCTTACACCCAAAGGTATTTGGAGGCATCCTAAACAGGCAGGATAATGACGGGGATGTTGCCCAATTGGAAGAATTTGATATTCCTCAATTAGATATTGTGATCGTTGATCTGTATCCCTTTGAAAAAACAGTGGCTTCGGGCGCTACAGAACAAGAGATCATCGAAAAGATCGACATTGGAGGTATATCACTTATAAGGGCAGCAGCAAAGAATTTCAAAGATGTGCTTTGCGTTTCTTCTATGGAAGATTATAAAGAATTTTTGAACATGATCACCATTGGAGAGGGAAGTACTTCCATGGAACAACGGAGGGTCTATGCGGCAAAGGCATTTAATGTGTCTTCACATTATGATACTGCCATTTTCAATTACTTTAATAAAAATCATGAATTGGCTGCACTAAAGATCAGTGAAACAAAAGGCAAAGTCTTACGATACGGGGAAAACCCACATCAGAGAGGTTTTTTCTTCGGAGATTTTGATGCAATGTTCACCAAACTACATGGAAAAGAATTGTCTTATAACAACTTACTCGATGTAGATGCAGCAGTGAATCTTATGAGTGAATTTCAGGGCGATGACCCTACGTTCGCTATTTTAAAACACAACAATGCCTGTGGTCTGGCCACCAGAGATACACTACACAAGGCCTATGTGGACGCACTGGCCGGCGACCCGGTCTCTGCCTTTGGCGGGATCCTTATTAGCAATAAGGAAATAGATGCCAAAACAGCTACAGAGATCCATAAGTTATTTTGTGAGGTGGTAATTGCCCATTCCTATTCAAAAGAAGCTTTGGAGATTTTACAAGGCAAGAAAAATAGAATCATTCTGATACAAAAAGAAGTTGCACTTCCAGAAACAATAGTCAGAAGCTGTTTAAATGGCGTATTGGTACAAGATAAAGATCATGTAACCGATTCTCTGGATAAACTCAATTATGTTACCGCAAAAAAACCTTCAGAGCGTGAACTACAGGATCTTATTTTTGCCTCTAAACTCTGTAAGCATACCAAATCGAATACCATAGTCCTGGCCAAGAACCGGCAACTATGTGCCAGTGGAACCGGGCAGACCTCCAGGGTAGATGCTCTCAACCAGGCGATCCACAAGGCTCAAACCTTTAAGTTTGATCTGGATGGTGCTGTGATGGCTAGTGATGCCTTCTTTCCATTCCCAGATTGTGTAGAGATTGCTCATACGAATGGAATTACCAGCGTAATACAACCTGGAGGCTCAATTAAGGATCAATTAAGTGTAGATTATTGCAATGAGAATGAAATTGCTATGGTAATGACTGGCACACGTCATTTTAAACATTAATTTTACTACTTTTGTCGATGAAATGCACCCGTTTATCTAAACCAAACTAAACAATCATAATGGGATTTTTTGATTTTTTAACCGAGGAGATTGCTATCGACCTTGGAACCGCCAATACCCTGATCATACATAATGATAAAGTGGTAGTAGATAGTCCTTCTATCGTAGCCCGAGACAGAATTACAGGAAAGATCATTGCCGTAGGTAGGGAAGCCAACCAAATGCAGGGTAAAACCCATGAAAATATAAAGACCATTCGCCCACTGAAGGATGGTGTAATTGCAGATTTTGACGCCTCGGAAAAGATGATCAATATGTTCATTAAGAACATACCGGCTTTAAAGAAAAAATGGTTTCCACCTGCTTTAAGAATGGTGATCTGTATTCCATCAGGAATTACAGAGGTTGAGATGCGCGCTGTAAAAGAGTCGGCAGAACGTGTCAATGGAAAAGAGGTATATCTTATTCACGAACCTATGGCTGCAGCTATAGGTATAGGACTAGATATTATGCAGCCCAAAGGAAATATGATCGTAGATATAGGTGGAGGAACAACGGAAATTGCTGTCATAGCTCTGGGTGGTATTGTTTGTGACAAGTCGGTTAAAATTGCAGGGGATGTTTTCACCAATGACATCATTTATTATATGCGTACCCAACACAATTTATACGTTGGAGAAACCACTGCAGAAAATATTAAGATCACCATAGGTTCTGCCACGGAGGACTTACAATCACCGCCAGATGAAATGTCTGTGCAGGGAAGGGACCTTTTAACAGGAAAGCCAAAACAAGTATCCATTTCGTATCGGGAGATCGCGAAGGCTTTAGACAAGTCTATTTTACGTGTAGAGGATGCTGTTATGGAAACCTTGTCACAAACTCCTCCAGAACTAGCCGCAGATATTTACAATACAGGGATCTACCTTGCCGGTGGAGGATCTATGCTAAGAGGCCTGGACCGAAGACTTTCTCAAAAAACGGATCTACCTGTGTATATTGCAGAAGATCCATTGAGGGCTGTTGTAAGAGGTACAGGTATTGCTCTTAAAAATTTAGAACGCTACAAAAGTATTCTCATCAAATAGTTCCTCAATATGATCCGTTAACGGGTCTTAGAGGTTCTTTCATGAAGTAGATGAGAGCATCCAATAGATAAAGTGAATGCAGCAGATTATCAACTTCATCCTTCGCAACAAGACCACGTTGCTTTATCTTTTCTTATTATTTGTGGGAATGAGCCTGAGTATTCAATCTCATTCCTACCACAGAGCTCGTTTTTTTAATTCTGCCAATTGGGTATCAGGCAGTATTTATAATACAGAATCGAGTATTACAGACTATTTTGACCTTAGGGAAGAGAACAATAAATTAGTAGAAGAGAACACTAAATTACGTTCACTGTTGTTCAATGATGAAGTAAAAGAAATAACATCTCAGGAATTAGATTCCTTTACTTTTCAGATCATTCCCGCGAAGATCATAAAGAATAGCTATTCGCTTCGCAACAATTATATTACCATCAACAAAGGCTCCCGAGATGGTTTAGAACAAGATATGGGGGTCATTACTTCCCAGGGAATTCTAGGGATCGTAGAACACACCACCACGAAATTTGCAGCGGTGCAAAGCCTATTGAACACTAAATCGAACATCAATGCGAAGATCAAGAACACTAATAATTTTGGCTCGTTAAAGTGGGACACTAATCGGTTCGATGTGGTGCAATTAGAAGATATCCCCAGAATGGTGCCATTAAACATTGGCGACACTATTGTAACAGGGGCCATGTCTAGCATCTTTCCAGAAAACATTCCTATTGGAACTATAAAGAAGTTCGACCTTACGACTTCCCAAAGTTTTTACAATATTGAAGTGGCATTGTTCAACGACATGACTAATATTAAACAGGTGTACATTATCAGAAATGAGAATGCTGCTGAAATACGAAGTTTGGAAGAAAAGATAAGTAATGACCAATAATGTATATCTCATAAATGCCCTGCGATTTTTGCTCCTGGTACTGGCGCAGGTATTGGTATTTAATAAACTCAATTTTATGGGGTTTATCAACCCGATGATATATATTCTTTTCTTGTATTGGTATCCTATCAAGCAGCGCCGAGGTGTTTTTATTTTGATAAGCTTCTTGCTGGGGTTCACCATTGATGTTTTTTCAGACACCCTCGCCTTTCATACCATAGCATGTATAACCATGGCCTATTTGCGGCCAGCAATTATGCGTTTCGTCTTTGGTGTAAACTTTGAATTTCAAAGTTTTAAATTAACCAATACTACTAAGGCACAACAAATTACATTTTTAGCGTTTCTAATAATAGGGCATCATACTATTTTCTTTTTGCTCGAAATTTTTAGTTTGGACCATTTGCTCTTACTTTTGAAAAAAATAGTATTTACAAGCATAGGATCCCTCTTACTATGTGTTTTAATTACATCACTTTTTAGTGCAGAGAAAGAATGAAAAAAATTTTACTTTCTTCCATCATTGTGATCATTGGCTTCACCTTTATTGGCAGGCTATCCTATTTACAGATCTTTAGTTCTTCCTCTACCCAGATTTTGGAAGATACCGCCATTAAGGCCATATACGATTATCCTGAACGAGGTTATATTTATGACAGAAATGGTGAACTACTGGTAGCCAATCAACCGGCGTACGATGTGATGGTCATTCCAAGAGAAGTAAAGCCCCTGGATACGCTTGAATTTTGTTCACTGCTGGGTATTGACAAAACTAAGTTTACCGATAAATTAAAAAAGGCAAGGGTGTATTCGCCACGTCTTCCTTCTGTACTTGTCCCTCAGCTTTCTAAAGAAGACTACGCACGTCTGCAGGAAAAAATGAGGAAGTACGAAGGTTTTTATATCCAAAAAAGATCGCTTCGTTATTACGCTAGCCATAGTAGTGCTAATGTTTTAGGGTATATCTCCGAAGTAAATGAGGCTGATATTAAAAAGAATCCCTATTACATACAAGGAGAGCTCACCGGAAGAACCGGGATTGAAAAACAGTATGAGGATTATCTAAGGGGTATAAAAGGTGTTAAATATATTCAGAAGGATAGGTTTAACAGAGTTATTGGTCCCTATAAAGAAGGAACCATGGATACCCTTCCGGAACAGGGTAAAGAAATACATGTAACACTAGACAAGGTTTTACAAGAGTACGGAGAACGTCTTATGAATGGAAAACGCGGCGGCATAGTAGCCATTGAGCCCAATTCTGGTGAGATCCTTGCCCTAATCTCGGGGCCCACATACGATCCCGCTTTACTTGTAGGAAGGGAACGGTCTAAAAACTATAGTAAGCTGCACTACGATACAATATCCAAACCCACCTGGGACAGGGCACTTCTTGCGCAGCCCTCTCCGGGGTCACCGTTTAAAACACTAAATGCCCTTATTGCTCTTCAGGAAGGTGTCATAAAACCGGAGACTACCATAAGGTGTTATAACGGGTTTTATGTTGGAAATAAGAAAAGAGGATGTCATTGTGGCGGTGGCTTAAGGAACATGAACTCTGGCATTTATAAATCTTGTAATGCATATTTCGCGGGTACATTTCGAAAAATATACGACAAATATCCTACGACCGATGAAGGTATGGATGTTTGGGAGAAACACATTAAAAGCTTTGGTTTAGGCGATTTCCTTGGATATGACCTACCAACAGGAAGAAAAGGAAGAGTGCCAAACAAGGCATACTATGACAGGGTATACGGAGATAATAGGTGGGCTTCTTCCTATATCATTTCAAATGCAATAGGACAGGGCGAAGTTTCTGCAACACCTATCCAACTCGCCAATATGACAGCCGCAATAGCAAATAGAGGGTTCTTTTATACCCCTCATATTATCAAAACTATTTCGGGAGAGCCTATTGAAGATCCTAAATATACCACGCCTCATTATACGACCATAGAGAAGCAGTACTTCGGTCCTATCATACAGGGAATGGCAGATGTATATACAAAAGGTACGGCCAAATGGCTGCAGATCCCAGGTATTAATATCGCCGGTAAAACCGGAACCGTAGAAAACTATACCAAAATTAATGGCGTCCGTACCCAACTAACCGATCATTCTGTATTTGTTGCTTTTGCCCCTGTTGATAATCCAAAAATTGCACTTGCGGTTTATATTGAGCATGGGTATTATGGTTCCAGGTATGCTGGTCATATTGCTTCACTGCTTATTGAAAAATACCTCAAAGGAGAGATTTCAAGGATCGATCTGGAGAAGCGCATGTTGGAAAAAACCCTGGATGCAGAATATGCAAAACCATATAGTGGAGAGGAGTTCAAGATAAACGAGTATGTCTGGTAAAAGTGTCCTAAAAAGGGTAGATTGGTTAACCATTTTTATCTTCTTGATGCTAATTACCATTGGCTGGGTCAATATCTACTCTAGTACCTTTTCTGATAGTAATTCTTCCATTTTTGATTTTAATGAGCTGTACGGGAAGCAACTATTTTTTATTGGTGTAAGCTTGTTGGCAGCTTTTATCTTCTTGTCTTTGGAAGCCCATTTCTATGAACGTTTCTCAAGTCTGCTGTACATTATTACCATGGTGCTTCTACTTGGGCTTTTTCTTTTTGGGAAGACCATAGCAGGTGCTACTTCCTGGTACGACCTGGGATTTTTCAATCTACAACCCTCTGAGTTAGCTAAATTTGCCACAGCTCTAGCCCTGGCTAAATACCTCAGTGATATCCAGACCGATATTAAACGTACCAAAGATCAACTTTTTGCCCTGTTGATCATACTTATCCCGGCTTTGCTCATAATACCTCAGCCCGATCCCGGTAGCGCTATTGTATTCCTGGCTCTGGTTTTTGTGCTTTTCAGGGAAGGATTTCCCCTTTTCTATTTAGGGATCGCGCTACTGGCCATAATAATCTTTATTACCACACTCATGTTTGGGACTATATGGGTGAGTATCAGTCTCGCCCTAATCATTGCAACCTTTCTGTTGGTAAAAAAATCCAGCTTTAAAGTACCTATTCTACCTCTCAGCCTTTTCTTTATTATTACAATTGTTTTTTCACTCTCTGTAAATTTTGTTTTTGAAAATGTTTTTGAGCAAAGGCATCGCGACAGATTTAGTCTTTGGCTTCGACTAGAAAAAGATCCTGAAAAATTAGAAGAGATCAGAAAGACCATTGGATATAATACGTACCAATCCGAAAAAGCAATAGAATCTGGAGGTATCTTTGGAAAGGGATTTTTAGAAGGTACACGAACTAAAGGCGACTTTGTTCCGGAACAACATACTGACTATATCTTTAGCACCGTTGGCGAAGAATGGGGATTTGCCGGTACTGCAACCGTTGTTATACTATTTACCATATTGCTACTCCGACTGGTACATCTTGCTGAGCGTCAAAAAAGTGACTTTAGCCGGATGTATGGCTATGGAGTCATTTCCATTTTACTCATCCACTATTTTATCAATATAGGGATGGTTACCGGAATCGTTCCCACCGTAGGGATTCCCCTGCCCTTCTTTAGCTATGGGGGTTCAGCCTTACTTGGCTTTACAGCCCTGCTGTTTATTTTCTTAAAGCTAGATGCAAACAGGCTAAATGAATGGCACTAATAACGCCAACGCGATTGTTTCACTTCCTTTTCCAAAAGGTCTTCCTCTTCATCTTCTAATTCCCGAAAAAAATCGATCCCTGTTTCCCCTTCAAGTTGGTCTATAGAAACCTGGAACTCTGTCAGTTGTTTGTCTGTTTCCTGATGTGGTATTAGAAAAGTGATTGTTTTAAGACCACCCGGGGCACCACGTACAATTATTTTAAAAAAGGCATCTGGCACAGCTACAGACTCATACCCAATAGAGGGCAATCCTTTTTTTAAAACACCCCCGGTAATGACATAGACGGAATCGTACTTCTTGGCCCATTGCCTAACCCTCATTTCCAATCTGTTCCAAACTCCAGCGTTAAAATCTCGCTTCATTGGACTTATATTGCTGGTATAAAAGGTCTCATTATAGGCCGCTTCCGAAAACCTGCGATCCCCAGCTGGGCATAAATGACCCCTGTCATATCCTGAGTTCTTATAATTTCGCCAATCTGCAGACTGTGAAGCTACTTTGGGATCTTCAACAAAATAAGGTCTTTTACGATCGTCTGAAGTTATATGAGATCGCTTCAACTCATACACAACCCATTCTGCCTGTTCTTCAGACTCATTATAAGAAAGCCCGTAATAGTTATGAAAGATCTCAGTATTAGTTGTTGAAGAAGGAAGTATATACGAAGGAATCGCCTTTCCCTCTTCAAATACGGCTACTTCGGTATTATTTGGCCAAAAGAATTTCTCAATAGCCCAAAAAAGAATCATAACTAGTAGTAGTAAGACCGTATAGATAAGTCGGTCTTTTTTTACTGATCTCATAAGATAATTTCAAGGTAATTTTTGACCTGACTAAAATACATCAATTTTAAGGAGGAAGCCCTACCTTTATGTTGTAAGGATAAATGAAGAAATTCGACTATACATCGGATTCAAACAATACTAATTTTAAAGAAAGAAATAGAACATGCTCACTTGGAAAGATGTTATACACTATGCAGTAAGCGGCAATCCGGTTCCCGATACAAGAGTAGAAAAAACCGAAACTGAATGGAAGAAGATCCTAACTCCTGTACAATTCAGGATCACACGTCAGAAAGGGACAGAATCTCCTCATTCCGGAGCGCTTTGCAGTATTTACGACGCTGGAAAATATGCCTGTGTGTGTTGCGGTACCCCTCTTTTTGATTCCACCATTAAATTTGATTCGGGAACAGGCTGGCCCAGTTTTACTCAACCCATAAAGGAAAATGCGATACAGTATGATAAAGACAGTTCTTATGGAATGGTACGGGTGGAGGTAATGTGTAATACCTGTGATGCCCATTTAGGTCATGTATTTCCCGATGGTCCCGAACCAGGCGGTTTGCGTTATTGCATTAATTCTGAATCAATGGAACTCCTAAAAGAAGCTAAGATCAATGAGTAATCCCACCTATGAAGTTGCCACAGTTGGCGGTGGATGTTTCTGGTGTACAGAAGCTGTTTTCCAGGAAGTAAAAGGGATCCATAAAGTGGTTTCTGGCTATACGGGTGGTAATGCACCTGGTAAACCAACCTATAGGGAAGTCTGTTCGGGTTTAAGCGGGCATGCCGAGGTAGTGCAGATCACCTATGATCCGGAGGTACTATCCTACCGCGACCTTTTAGTGATCTTTATGACCACCCATGATCCTACCACCATGAATAGACAGGGTGCTGATGTGGGTACTCAATACAGATCTGTTATCTATTACCATAATGAAGAACAAAAACTAACGGCAGACATTGTTATTGCAGAGTTGGCAGCATCTTTTGATGCCCCCATTGTGACAGAAGTAAGTCCCTTGGCCACTTTTTATGAGGCAGAAGAATATCACCAGAATTATTACAAGAACAATTCCAGCCAGGGGTATTGCAGTTTTGTGATCACTCCAAAACTCAACAAATTACGCAAGCTGCACATAGACAAATTAAAAAAGGCTTAAAGAAATTCTTAGGCATAAATAGTTTTGTAAATGGGCTAATCTGAAGAACTATTTAAGTGTGAAGCATAAAAAAAGGGCCCTAAATAGGGCCCTTTGAAATATAGATTTTTTGTTTATCCCTTTACGTGGGCTAATTTTTCATTCTTTATATTATTGATCTTTAGGTCTCTAAGAACATTAATAGCTTCTTCTATATACACATCCTTAGCAAGATTAATATGCCAACGATTTCTTTTTTCCCGCAGTACAGAATCTTGTGTGAACAACTGTTGCTCGTATTTTAAAGATTCGAAAGTGAGTTTGGAATCGTATTCAGATAACTTTTTAAAGTAATCCGATTTTGCTCTGCTTTCTTTGTCACGCGCTTTATAAAGATCATAGTTCAATGGCATAGACGTTTCGTCTTGTTGATCTTTTAACCATTTTGCATTTTCCTCGATAAGTTTTATCTGTGGATTGGATGCTATTCTTTTATTACTCTCCTCAAGGGTTTTTTCAAAATCTATATACCCATCCCAAACTTTGTATTTGGCAGGTTCTATCTTATCCCAGTTCAGGGCATTGGCCTGTCCTTTTTCACCCAAAACAATATAGCGATAACGATCCGGGATCACCACATCACTTTTTACGCCTTCCAATTGATTAGATTCTCCATTGATACGGTAGAACTTCTGGATAGTTACTTTAATGGCACCCAGATCTCCGTATTCATTTACATGAACCACATTCTCTAAGGGATACATGGTTTGAACGGTTCCTTTTCCAAAGGTCTGGTTACTTCCAATGATAATAGCTCTTTTGTAATCTTGCATAGCCGCCGCAAGAATTTCGGAAGCAGAGGCTGAAAATTCATTCACAAGAATAACCAAAGGTCCATCCCACTGAATTCGTTCATCCTTGTCATCATACACATTCTTTTCATTATTAGAAGCTCGCACCTGAACTACAGGCCCGTCTTTTATAAATAGTCCGGCCATATCAATAGCTGTCCTTAACGACCCTCCTCCGTTATCACGAAGGTCGAGGATCAATCCTTCTATCCCTTCTTCTTTTAATCGTTCTATTTCTTTTGCTACATCACTGGCAGCATTTCTATCTGCGTAATCTTTAAAATCTGCATAAAAACCTGGGAGGTGAATCAATCCAAATTTTTCATCCTTTTGGATCACTTTGGCCGATTTGGCATACGATTCCTCAATCTCTACCACATCCCTAACAATAGCTATTTCTTCAATGGTACCATCTACTTTACGCACGGTTAGGTTTACAGTAGTTCCTTTTGGCCCTTTAATAAGTTTAACGGCATCATCTAACGGCATTCCTACAATATTCACGGCAGTCTCATTGGCCTGACCTACTTTTATGATCTCATCCCCAACTTCCAGTAACTGTCCTCTCCATACCGGACCTCCTGAAATAATCTCAGTGATCTTTGCACCTTCTGGTTCTGCCTGGAGGCGAGCTCCAATACCTTCGAAACGTCCGGATATCTGACGGTCAAAATAGTCTTTATCCTCAGGGGCAAAATACGCCGTATGAGGGTCGAACTTATCTACAATAGTATTTATAAATTGTACAAAACGGTCCTTGCGTTCCAGGTTATCTACAAAGTCGAAGAACTCCATTAATTGTTTCCGCGTTACTTCTCTAGATTCCTTTTCCACTTCCTTCATTGAGAGTGAATTGTATTTAGGATCGTCCTTTTTCTTTTGGATCTCATCCTTTAACTTGGAATCAAAAGTATTAAGGGTCCAGAATTTCAGTTGTTTTCTCCACCGTTCCTTCAGTTCGGATTTGGAACTGGTGAATGGTCTCTTGTCATAATCTGAATTCATGGTTTCCTCTACGGTGTAATCAAAAGGGTCATCTAGAACTTCCTCAATGATCACCTTAACCTCATCCATTCGCTTTATATAGCGTTCGTGTACCAGGTTAAAAAAGGAAATGTCAGTATTCTTTATCTGATCATCGATCTGAAACTTATATTGCTCGAAATCCCTGATATCTTCGGCCTGAAAGTAGCGTTTGGTAGGATCTAGAACATCTATAAAATCTTCAAATACTTCCACCGAAAAATCATCATTGATGTCTTTTGGCGCGTAATGCCCCTTTTCAAGGATATAGGTGATGATGTCTAATAAAAGTTTGTCCTTATCGTTGCTTTCAAAGGTCTTATTGGTGAAACTACAAGAGGCTACTGCAATAAGAACGGCTAAAAAGCCTAAAACAAGATTCTTTTTCATGTATATGTTTTTTTCATTCGGGTCTAGCCAACATCATGTAATGCCCTTTAAACCCACTCTTCATAAAAGTAATCAATTCCCTAAGATATAGAAAAAACCATGCCATAAAACGCCCCAGGCTATAATTTTTTGTTAAAGGCTATCCGAGGTAATCCTGAGTAAAAACGTATTTTTACGCCGTAAAGTATGCGGCATGAGTAAACCTTTGATCCTTGTAACCAATGATGATGGAATAACGGCTCCCGGATTACGTGCTCTTGTAAAGAGTATGCAGGAACTTGGAGAGGTAGTGGTGGTTGCCCCAGATAGCCCTCAATCTGGCATGGGACATGCCATAACCCTTGATAATACCCTATATTCCAAAAGAGTGGTCTTAGATGCTTCAAAAGATGCTGCTAAAGAATATAGCTGTAGTGGAACTCCCGCAGATTGCGTAAAACTGGCCCTCCAGGAACTATTGGATAGAAGACCCGATATTTGCATCAGTGGTATTAATCACGGATCCAATGCCTCAATAAATGTTATTTATTCCGGTACTATGAGCGCAGCTATTGAAGCCGGAATTGAAGGAATTCCCGCCATAGGATTTTCCTTATGCGACTATTCATGGGAAGCCGATTTTGCCCCTGCTCAAGAAGCAATAAAAAAAATAGTGGCTGAAGCCCTCAAAAATGGCATTCCAAAAGGTGTGGTTCTCAATGTAAATATTCCCAAAGTAGCTCACGGAGAAATAAAGGGAATCAAAGTTTGCAGACAAGCCCGAGCCAACTGGAAGGAGAAATTTGACAAAAGAACCAATCCTTCGGGAAAGGATTATTATTGGCTTACCGGGGAATTTCAACTCCTTGATAAAGGAGAAGATACCGATGAATGGGCACTTTCTAAAGGCTATATATCCGTAGTGCCTACACAATTCGATCTAACGGCACACCATACTATACAGGACATTAATACATGGAATTTAAATGAATAATAAGAAAGAAGTGATCATAGGGTTTGCAGTGGGGCTTATTGCCAACACATTTGGTACCCTGCTCTATATACTGTTATTTTCAGATCTGGGAATAACAGAAACATTTGAGGCGGCATATGCCCATGGATATTTGGGTAGCTTATTGGCTCTGGGTGCCATACTAAACCTGATTGCCTTTTTTGTATTCCTAAGATTGAGAAGAGACCAACGTGCCAAAGGAGTTTTGGTGGCCACATTGCTAGTAGCTCTTGTCATATTGTACTACAAGGTATTTTGAGATGAAGTATTACATCATAGCGGGGGAAGCATCTGGGGATTTACACGGTTCTAACCTCATAAAAGCTTTACGGACGGAGGATACTAAAGCCGTTATTCGTTGTTGGGGAGGTGATCTGATGGAAAAGGCCGGAGGTACTTTGGCGATGCACTACAAAGAATTAGCTTTTATGGGTTTTTCGGAGGTCATTGGAAACCTTAGAAAGATATTTAAAAACATTTCCTACTGCAAAGAGGACATAGCCAACTTTCAACCAGATGTGGTCATTTTTATTGATTTTTCCGGATTTAACCTAAGGATTGCCTCCTGGGCCAAGCAACATGGCTACCGTACCAATTATTATATCTCTCCCCAGGTCTGGGCCTCAAGAGCGGGTAGAATTCAAAAGATCAAAGCATCTATAGATGCCATGTATGTGATCCTTCCATTTGAAAAGCAGTTCTATGAAGAGAAATATAATTATCCAGTACATTTTGTAGGTCATCCCTTGTTAGATGCCATTGATTCTCAACCCGATTTAGAAGCTGAAGAATTTAAAAAGGAACATCAACTAGACCCCAAAAAAAAGATCATTGCATTGCTGCCGGGAAGTCGTAAGCAGGAGGTTGAAAAAATGCTTTCTATTATGCTTTCGGTAGGCCCTGCATTTCCGGAGTATCAATTCGTAATTGCGGGAGCACCAAGTTTGGAGGGTACTTTTTACAAACCGTTTCTGAAATATGCACAGGTCCATTATGTTACCAACCAGACCTATGCCCTATTGCGTTGTGCATATGCAGCACTGGTAACCAGCGGAACGGCAACCCTGGAAACTGCTCTTTTTAAGGTACCACAAGTAGTGTGCTATAAAGGAAGTTGGGTGTCTTATCAAATAGCAAAGCGCATTATTACTCTGAAATATATTTCACTGGTCAATCTCATCATGGATAAAGAAGTGGTGAAGGAACTTATCCAAAACAACCTTACTACTGCAGCACTCACAAAGGAATTAAAACAAATCTTATCCGGTCCAAAAAGAGATGCTATCCTAAAAGATTACGACATCCTGGAGAAGAAATTAGGAGGTCCTGGGGCAAGTGAAAATGCCGCTAAAAAAATTGTTGCATCTTTAAAAGTCACTACGCAATAAGGAGTTTTATTGTTCGTTCAGATCTTAGGATATCCTATTACTTACCTACAGAGTGCAAAGCGACTTCAGAAATAATCCTTAATTTTGATGGAAGGACGCTCCTATCTTCATGACCTATGATGAACAAAATTCTTATGGTTGCCCTTTGTCTCAGCATCGTTTCTTGCGGTGCAGTAAAGAAAAAGACCGCCTACGCTAGCCAACGTAAAATCACGGTAGAGGTAGTAGATAACCCAAATTATAATGAAGAAGAAGTGAGTGTTGAGGAACCCATTGAAGAGACCACCACACTTGAAAAATCTGAAGATATAATTGATACTGCGCTGAGTTATTCCGGAGTTCGTTATAAATATGGTGGTACGACGCGCAAAGGGATAGACTGTTCCGGATTGCTATATATTTCCTTTATGGAACACGACATCTATCTCCCCCGTATATCTTTCTATATGGCCCATGAAGGCAAACGTATAGATCTTGAGGAAGTAACCAAGGGAGATCTTTTATTCTTTACAACATCTAAACGCAGGAAAAGAATAAACCATGTAGGCCTTGTGGTAGCAATTGAAGGTGAGGAGATCAAATTTATTCATGCCACCACTTCTAGGGGGGTTATTGTTTCTTCACTTCGGGAAGGGTACTGGAATTATGCTTTTGTAAAAGCCACGCGGATCTTATGAGATGAAACCCTATGATTTTATTTCGATAAAACTCAGTAGTGCCTTAATTTTAGGCATTCTTATAGGTCGCTTTCTCAATATTTCAATTGACTCCGCTTTCCTGATCTTGAGCTTTTCCTTACTTCTTGTTTTACTTCTCTACATATTTGAGCCCTATAGAAAGGGGATTTATTTTGGTATAAGCATCTTGCTGGCTACCAATAACCTGGGCATCTTAGCTGTTTCTTTAGCCCAGCCGAAATTATGGCCAGATCATTATTCAAAAGTCGCATTCTCTGAAGACAGTATTTGGGAGTTACAACTGCGCAGGGTCCTAAAATCGAATACTTTTTCTGAACAATACTTGTTTGATGTGCGCTCTGTGAATGGCATAGATTCTCGTGGTATTCTGTTAGCAAGTACTAAAAAAGATTCTCAACTTTTAACGTATAAAGTAGATGATATACTTCATTATTGGGGGCCAATTCGTCCTATCCCCCCTCCCGCCAATCCACATCAATTTGCCTATGATAATTATATGGAAACCCAGGGTGTTTATGATCAGATACAACTAAAGGCTGATAATATTCTGAAACGATCTAAAGGCACAAATTCCTTAAGGGGGAAAGCCGCCTGGTTTCAATCATTTATTCTCCAGGCCTTAGAAAGAACTTCCTTAGAAAAGAAAGAACTAGGTGTTCTGCAAGCCATCCTATTAGGACAAAGGAACAAACTGGATGCAAGCATTTACAAAGATTACCAAAATGCCGGTGCCGCACACATACTGGCTGTATCCGGACTCCATATTGGTATCTTATTGCTGCTACTTCAGGCGCTCTTAAAGCCTTTAAAAGCAATACGTCATGGTTCAACTATAATAATGGGCTTGGTTGTATTTGCACTGTGGAGTTATGCGTTCTTCACTGGTCTCTCCCCCTCTGTTGTCCGAGCAGTAACCATGTTCTCATTTGTGGCCTACGCCCTGTTTTTAAATCGGCCCACCAGTATTGTAAATATTCTGGCCTTGTCTGTCTTTACTATCTTGCTTATTCACCCCATGTTCCTGTTTCAAGTTGGGTTTCAGATGAGCTATGCAGCTGTGTTCGCAATCGTATGGATCTATCCTGTTTTAATGAAATTATGGAATCCCAGGCACTTGTTATTAAAAAAAGGTTGGCAACTATTTTCGGTAAGCATTGCTGCTCAGGCCGGTGTACTTCCTATATCGATATTCTATTTCCATCAATTTCCAGGACTCTTTTTTCTCTCCAATATTCTGATCGTTCCCTTTCTTGGGATCTTGCTTGGATTGGGAATTGTTGTTATCATCCTCTCTGCCATTAACATGTTACCAAATATTATTGCTGTTTTTTACAATCTGCTACTCAAAACCATGAATGAGGTAGTACAATGGATTGGTGAACAGGAACATTTTATATTCGATGAATTATCTATGGACCCTGTAACCCTGATACTTGGCTATCTATTGCTTTATTTTGTTATTATTGGGATACTGCAACGAAGATCTAGATGGGTGCTGAACATGGCCATCTGTGTTCTCAGCATTCAGCTATGGACATTCTATCGGGCCTATAGTAGCATGCAAAAAGAAAGCCTTATTATTGTTCAGCAAATGGCGAATACCGGACTCCTTTATCAAAAAGGAAGAACACTTCAGGTAATGCCTCAGGATAGCACGCGTCTGAAATCTTTGGTAAGCAACTATGCCATCAAAGAGTTTCTTGATACCATTCAATATAGTACCATCCCAAATGCATTTAGTTTTGATGATCAACAATGGATAGTAATAGATAGTAGCGCAATTTTTCCTCCAAATACTATCAGGCCTTTAGTTCTTATTATGACACAATCTCCCCGAATCCATTTGGAAAGATTAGTTGCCAGTACACAACCGGAAATGGTGATCGCAGATGGCAGTAATTATCCCGCTGATGTTGCCCGCTGGAAAAAGAGTTGCCATAAAATTGGACTTCCATTTTATTCCACGAGTGAAAAAGGAGCCTATCTTTTGAAAGCCGAATAAAGGACTTACCTAATTCCGTGCATCATGCGTTTTAGGGGCCTGTTAAGTACTATAGATATTAGACCGAGCATTACACAAAGTATCGTAAAGATCAGGAAAAAGCTACTTAAAGAATATTCAGCCGTGATCTCATCTATCATTCCACCAAGGGTTCCTGCCATTTTCTGTCCTATGGCAATGGCAAGGTACCAGATCCCAAACATAAATCCGATCATTCTGGGAGGAACCAATTTACTGAGATAGGAAAGCCCTACAGGAGAAACACAAAGTTCGCCCATAGTTATCAGAAGATAAGCGAAGATCAAATAGATCATACTTACCGAGGCGGTTGCCGCACCTGGTGCAATATTCAGTGTGCCGAAAACCAGCACGGCAAAACCCAGACCCTGGAGAATAAGCCCAATGCCGTATTTGTGAGCTGCACTGGGATTGTATTTGCTCTCCCACCAACGAGAAAACAAAGGTGCCAGGGTAATGATAAAGAAAGAATTTAAAATGGCGAACCAACTCGCCTCTACCTCGTTCCCTTCCTGCGCAAATTTTTCATAGAGACGAAATATCAAAAGTCCCCAAATACCAAGAAAAGCAATTGCCAGGGCAATGTTCGAAAAAGGGATCCTGGAATAGGTCTTTTTAAAGAGCAGATACAATACCCAGGTAATGATCATCATTGGCACCGTTGTGAGCAGCGCATCAACGATCTTGAATATCAGGGATGCAGAACCAGTAAGTGTTCTGTCTGTATAATCTCTGGCAAAGATGGTCATAGTGCCCAGGTTCTGTTCAAAGGTGGCAAAGAAGATCACGGTAAATATCCCGAAAATGGAAACCGCAAAGATCCTGTTTCGCACCAACTTTGTATACCTGAGGGTACGGCTAATGATAAGGATCAAAAATAGTAACAATGCAATCAGCACTGTGACGGTAGATCCGTCTAACTCTCCTACACTAAAGTTGAGGAAATTAATATTCTCGATCTTCGAAAGCGGGTCATTGAAAAGGTATAATAGACCTCCAATGGAGGATAGTATAATTAGAATATAATCGAGCCTGGTAAAAGGGTTAAGCTTCTCTTCTACTTCAAACTCAGCAGCGTCAACATTGTCATTTACTTCTGATGCCTTTAAAGGTTTATCTCCTATTTTTCCAAAGAGATTACCTGCCAGCCAAAATTGAATCATACCAAGGAACATAAAAATCCCAGCCAAGCCAAATCCCCATGACCATCCGTAATTTTCAGCCAGGTATCCGCATAGCATCATTCCAAAAAAGGCTCCCGCATTTACCCCCATATAAAAAATTGTATAGGCACCATCCTTTTTAGATTCTTTGCCTCGGTACATCTCTGAGATCACAGAAGTAATATTTGGCTTAAAAAATCCGGTTCCTATGACCAGAAGTGCCAGGCCTACATAGAGAGACCATACGGTTTCAATTGTCATACAGGCATGACCCAGGGTCATCACAGCACATCCTATGATGATCGCTTTCTTATACCCAATTAGTTTATCCGCAATATACCCGCCAAGGATAGGCGTTAAGTACAAAAGAGAGGCGTAGGTGCCAATGAGCGCCAGGGCATGTTCTCTGGGCCATTCCCAACCCGGGTTATCTCCAATTAAAGGTGCTGTAAGGAACAATACCAATAGAACACGCATCCCGTAAAAGGAAAAGCGTTCCCACATTTCGGTAAAGAAAAGCACAAATAGTCCGGCCGGATGACCGAGTACTCTGTCTTTGAATAGATTTTCAATATCGGTATTCATAGATCACGGTTTGGTTATACGAAATTAATTAGCATCCTTTTTTAAAATAAAAAGTTAGGATTGTGTACTAGTGACTCATGTCTCGTTCTTGTTCCTCTGCCTTATGGGTAAGTCTTTTCAAAGGTTTGAGAATAGTGATCACCAATAATCCAAAGATGACACAAAAGATTGTGATCCCTGCAAAAATATTCAGTTCTCCTGCTTCTGATGCAGATTCCCCAATTAATCCGGCTACTTTATTTCCCAGGCCGGTTGCAGCAAAATAGACACCCATCATTAGCGCACCATAACGCACAGGGGCTAACTTAGTGATAAAGGAGAGAGCTACGGGAGAGGCACATAATTCCCCTATTGTGTGGAAAAGATACGCCAGTGCCAACCAGTATAAAGCAGATTTACCTAGTGTTTCGTATTGCATGGAAGCAAAGACCATAAACACAAAGCCTAATCCCATAATGATCACCCCATTTGCCATTTTAAACAGAGAAGAGGCTTCCTTCCCTCTGTGTTTCCACCATAACCAGAAGTTGGCAACAGGTACTGCAAACACAATAATATAAAAAGGATTGAAGAATTGAAAAGCCGCAGCAGGGATCTCATAACCAAATAAGAAACGATCCGTTCTGTTCTCCGCGTATAAATTCATGAGTCCGCCTGCTTGTTCAAAAGCACCCCAGAATACTATCACTATTATGAACGAAAGTAATAGTACCAAATACCGGTCCTTTTCCACTTGGGACCTAAGGTCTTCGTAAATGGTGAACATCATACCTATAACTACTGCTAGAAAAATGAAGAAAACAATATACGCGATCTTTTGGTCCCCGATAAAATACCAGGCTGCAATACCCGATAAAACTGCCAACAAGACGGTTATGGTTAGTGGTCTGGTGGTACTAAATTGTTGAATAAAGATCTCTTTAATAGAGACATCATCGCTGCTTGCCTCTATCTCCTTAGGTTTATTCCCAACATTTATAAGATATTTTTGGCCGGAAAGATAAATGACCTGTCCCAATACCATCCCTATAGCCGCAAGACCAAAACCCGCATGCCAACCCCACTGATCGGCCACCCAGGCTACAACCAAGGCAGCCAGTGCTGCACCCGTATTGATCCCTATATAGAAAATAGAAAACCCTTTATCTCTGCGTTCATCACCCTGCTCATACAAGCCTCCTACCAGCGTAGAAATATTTGGTTTTAGCATCCCCACACCTGCAATGATCAATCCCAGACCAGTGTAAAAAGCCCACATCAGTTCCACGGACAGGATACCATGACCTGCTACCAGCAAAAACCCGCCAATCATTACAGCTCGTTTCTGGCCAATGATCTTATCTGCTATGATCCCCCCGGGAATAGACGCTACATACACCAACATGGTATACCATCCATAAAGAGACAAGGCCTCGCCATCTAACCACCCTAAGCCGGGATTATCTCCTCTGGTCTTTGCGGTAAGGTAAAGTACAAGGATGCCCCTCATCCCATAGTAGGAAAAACGTTCCCACATTTCGGTCATAAACAAGATATAAAGACCGGTTGGATGTCCAAAAAGTTCTTTTTGATGAGCTGGTTTTGTTGATGTTGCCATAATTTTTTTCTGGTTTGTTAAAGATTCTCTTTAATAAAATTGGTCATTTTTGTAAACAGTTGAAGCCGCGTATTGCCTCCGGAAATTCCATGGTTCTTATCCGGATAAATAGCCCAATCGAACTGTTTATTGGCCTGAACAAGCGCTTCAATCATTCGCATGCTATTCTGCACATGCACATTGTCATCGCTGGAGCCATGGACTAGCAAATACTTTCCTTTTAATAGATGCGGGTAGGTCAACGGACTATTCTCATCGTATCCGCTGGCATTTTCCTGAGGTGTTTGCATAAATCTTTCGGTATACACCGTGTCATAAAAGCGCCAGCTCGTTACCGGTGCAACAGCGATAGCCATTTCAAAAGTGTCATTCCCTTTTAAGATACAATTAGAGGCCATAAAACCTCCGTAGCTCCATCCCCAGATCCCGGTTCTGTCCTCATCAATAAAATCATATTCACTGAGTTTTTTAGCCACAGCGATCTGATCTTCCACTTCATATTTCCCTAATTCCTTATAGGTCATTTTTTTAAAATCTCTTCCTTTTAATCCTGTACCCCGGCCATCTACACAAGCCACTATAATGCCCTCCTGGGCCAGCATCTGATGCCAGTAATCATTATTCCCCAACCACCTATTGGCCACTTGTTGAGAACCAGGACCGCTATATTGGAATAATAAAAGAGGATACTTTTTGGAAGCTTCAAAGTTGGCCGGTTTCACCATCCACATATTAAGGTCGTGACCATTGATGTTAATAGTAGAGAATTCTTTAGGGCTGGTGGTATACCCAGATAATTTATTGGTTAATGCTGAATTATTAAGGATATCTTTCACTTTCTCCCCGTTTGATGCCTTATGCAGGGTGTACATAAAAGGTGTACTGGTACTTGAAAATGTATTGATAAAATAAGTAAAATTGGTGCTAAAAGCCGCACTGTTAGTACCTGCCTTGTCAGTCAGTCTTTTCTTATTCCTTCCGTTGACCCTAATACTGTACACATCTCTGTTGATAGATCCGTTTTCAGTACTTTGATAGAAAATGGTTTTCTTTTTGTGATCAAAACCATAATAATCGGTCACTTCCCATGGCCCTTTGGTAAGTTGAGTTTTTTGAGACCCGTTTGAATTATGCAGATAAATATGATTGTATCCGTCCTTTTCACTAGTCCAGATAAAACTGTCATCTTCTAAAAAGGTCAGATTGTCTGTTATATCCACATAAGCCTCGTCTTGTTCCTCAAGCAATAGTGAAACGGAAACATTCTTTGCGTTTACGGTGTATATCTTAAGATGGTTTTGAAGACGATTAAGCGTCTGAACACTAAGTTCATGCGTATTATGCTTCCATTGGATCCTTGGAATATAGTAAGCTTCCGGCAAGGAAATATTCGTGGTCGATCTATTCCCTATGTTGTACAAGTGTAGTGTTACTGTAGAATTATCTTCACCTGCTTTCGGATATTTAAATCGGTATTGAGAAGGATACAAGTTGGACCCATATACATCCATGGAAAATTCTGGCACTGCTTGTTCATCAAACCGCAGGAAGGCAAGCATGGTACCATCGGCATTCCAGTCAAAGGCTCTTACAAAACTAAATTCCTCTTCATACACCCAATCTGTTACCCCATTAATAATGGTATTCATTTTACCGTCCGTAGTTATCTGTTCCGTATTGCCTGAGGATAGATTTAGGATAAAAAGGTTGTTATCGAAAACATAGGCTACTTTATTTCCGTCTGGTGATAATAAAGGTGCCATGATCTTTTCATCAGAGATCTTTTTAGAAGCCTTGGAGGCCATATCATATACAAAGTATACCGCTCTTATGGAATGTCGGTAAATAGGTTCTACTTCAGTAGCCAATAAAATTTTTGATTCGTCCTCATTAAAGCTGTATGAAGTAAAATATGGAATTCCGTTGGCCGGAGATGAGGCGACTATGGTCTCTGCTTTTTCCAGGGTCTCGTACTTATATTTTTCTATACGACTTGTATTACGACCCTTATTTGTATCAAGGAGGGTATAATATTCCCCATCATTCATAGACCTCAGAGCATCCATTCCTTTGGTGGAAAATGCACCTTGCCAAATTTCTTCAAGCGATATTTTTTTTTGTTGTGTATAAACAAGAGTGGTTACCGAGAGAAAAAGCAGCAAGAAGAGGTATTTTTTCATTCCAGGAGTTTGTTTAGATTCAAACCCTCAAGTTTACTAATATTTTCCCTAAAAAAATAACTTTCCACTATGCAATTGACCAGCCGCTTCTTTGCTTGCTTTGCTATTTTGTTTTTTACATGCCCATTTCTATTCCAGATGGAGCGTAAAAGGAAATACTGTCAATATCACTATCTTTGACCGCATATACGACATTACAATGCCCTCACCTATTGAAGGATTTTCAAAGCTAGCGAAAGAAGAAAAGATACGATGGATCGCTGAGCAATATACCCATGATCCGGAGGTTAGTAGTTCCCTTATAAAAACCTATTGGAATAATGACACTGCCCTGCAGCAGTTGCACGATGAATTCATTGAGAATACCCTCACTAATTTCTACTTGCCATTAGGCATCGCCCCAAACTTTCTGATCAATGGGAAACTGTATGCAATCCCAATGGCCATCGAAGAAAGTTCTGTGGTAGCAGCTGCCAGCAAGGCTGCTAAGTATTGGTTATCCCGGGGTGGCTTTACCACCAAAGTACTGGGTACCGAAAAAATAGGTCAGGTTCATTTTATGTATCAGGGGGATCCCAACCGACTAAAGGCCTTCGTTGAACATATCCAACCACTTTTTTTAAGCGAAACACAGTCCATTACCAAGAATATGGTAGCTCGTGGAGGCGGTATTAAAAAGGTGGAGCTAAGGGACAAAAGCAGGGATCTAAAGGATTACTACCAATTGCATTGCACTTTTGAGACCCTTGATGCCATGGGGGCCAATTTTATAAATTCTTGCCTCGAACAATTTGCAAAAACTTTGCAGCGCGAAGCAAGCACCTCATCCATCTTGCAGGCGGAAGAACGACATCTGGAAATTGTGATGAGCATCCTTTCTAATTATGTTCCCCAATGTCTTGTACGAGCTGAGGTTAGTTGCCCGGTAGAAGATTTGGGTTCTGTAGGAGGAATTGGTGCTCACGAATTTGCTGAAAAAATGATGAGGGCCATTTCTATTGCTAATATTGAGCCCTTTAGAGCGGTTACGCATAATAAGGGGATCATGAATGGGATAGATGCTGTTGTCCTGGCTACAGGCAATGATTTTAGGGCCGTAGAAGCCGGTATACATGCCTATGCTTCCAAAGATGGTACCTATAAAAGTTTAACCCATGCAAGCCTTGAAAACGATGTATTTCGTTTCTGGATAGAGATCCCACTCGCCCTTGGAACCGTAGGCGGACTCACAAGCTTGCACCCACTTGCAAAATTGTCCTTAGAAATATTGCAGAAACCTTCGGCTGAAGATCTGATGGGAATGGTAGCAGTAGCAGGCCTGGCTCAAAACTTTGGAGCCGTTCAATCATTGGTAACTACAGGAATTCAGCAGGGACATATGAAAATGCACCTCTTAAATATTTTAAATCAAATGGAGGCCACTGATCAGGAAAAGAAAAAGCTGGTAGAACATTTCAAAAAACACAGCGCTACTCACAGCGCCGTGGTGGATGCATTACAAGAATTAAGAAAGTCTTCATAAATGAATGTCAGTTACCACAGTAACGGAAAGCTCTTACTTACGGGTGAATACGCTGTCCTTGACGGGGCGATGGCTCTGGGCCTTCCTTGCCGTCTGGGGCAAGGGCTAACCATAAGTGAACATCAAGGAGACGGTTTAGTTTGGCAAAGTCTGGACCACAAACAACTGCCATGGTTTGAAACTAAATTTGAAGCTTCCGAATTAAAGGCGGATACGCTTAAAGACACAACCTCTGGCATTCGGGATACCCTCCTGCATATACTACAGGGAGCTATCGCATTAAATCCTGATTTCCTGCATAAACTTCAGGGACATTCAGCCACTTCGGAACTCGAATTTCCCCGAGATTGGGGACTGGGCAGCTCCTCAACACTTATCAACAATATAGCGCAATGGGCAGAGGTTAATGCCTATACATTATTGTGGAACACCTTTTCAGGGAGTGGGTACGATATTGCCTGTGCACAAAACAAGCAACCACTTACATATCAGTTAGAGGGTACTACGCCACAGGTAGAACTTCTGAAGTTTAATCCTCCGTTCACCAAGGAACTTTTTTTTGTGCATCTCAATAAAAAACAGAATAGCCGGGAGGGAATTAGGCGATACAAAAAAGTAGTAGCGAACCAACAACATTTTTTAGATGAGGTTTCAGAGATCACACGTGCTGTTGCAGCATGTAACAATTTTGCAAATTTTCAGCAATTGCTGCTGCGCCATGAAGATCTTTTATCTGAAACCATGAAGCTTCAAAGAATACAAGACCAACTGTTTCCCGATTTTAAAGGGTTAATAAAAAGTTTAGGGGCATGGGGTGGCGATTTTATACTTGCCATGGGCACAGATCGTATTCGGGAATACTTCAATTCCAATGGATATTCAACCGTTCTTTCTTATGATGAATTAGTACTATAAAAAAAAGCCCCGGTTCTAAAACCAGGGCCTATAGTGTAAGTTTTCAGATCTAGTAGAAAATAGACCGATTATCTTCTATCTCAGCTTTTTCTTTTAAGGCGTTTACAATACTGTTTGCTACGCTGGAGGCATTGGCCGCTTGCAGGGTATTGGCATAGGTAACATAATTGTCTAGTGCCGGTGCTTCTTCCTTATTGGTAACTTCAAACATAAACACCCCAGATTCGCCGGTAATGAGTTTTGAAGTATCTCCTGTGTTCATTGAAAAAGCTGTACCTACTACCAGTGGTTCTCTTCCTGCTCCGGGAATGGTAGGTGTTTTTACCGTAAGGGCAGTAGCTGTTGAAATATTTGTATTGTTAGATGAAGCAATATCTGCCAAGGATTTGCCTGTGTTGGCAGCCTTGATCCTTTCAGCTTTCTTTTTCTTTCTAAGAATTGGAAGAACTGTTACTGAGGCATCTTCAACATCCATCAGACCCTTTTTATAAGTAGCAGTTAATTGAACTACCGCATAGCCGTTATTTATATCAAATCTTTTTATGTCACCTAACTGGGTATCGTCTGCAAAGGCCCATTGTACTATCCTTCTCTGGGCTCCAAGGCCGGGTAGGTTTTCGTCCATTGCCTTTAGCTTGTTTACAGGTCTAACTATATAGTCGTTTTCCTTCGCTACGTCATTTAGACTTTTTTCAGAATCTACAGCTGCCATTTCAAACTTGGTGGCATCTGTGAACAATGTATTGATAGTTTCATCGGAAGGCTCAATATCTCTGCTAAGTGTGGCAAGTTGAACCTGATCTCGTTTGTCATCTACTTTTACAATATGATATCCAAATTCTGTCTCTACAAGGCCAATATGCCCCAATGGGTTCCCAAATGCAAAGTCGTTAAACTTTGGTGTCATGACCCCTTCCTGGAAATATCCAAGATCTCCTCCTCTCGGAGCTGAAGGTCCATCAGAATTATCCCGGGCCAGTTGTGCAAAAATGGCGTCTGGCTTTAGCGCATTCTCTAAAACTTCTTTAGCCTTTGCCTCGGCCTCTTCTTTGGTTCTTTTTACTTCAGGGTTGGCCCGCTCTGCACCTTCATACGTGATCAGAATATGGCTGGCTTTTACAGAACCGTTAGGTTTCTTGGCCATCATACGCGATATCTTGAATACATCCCCATCCCGGTATGGTCCAAAAAATTCACCTATTTTCAAGTTCATCAGTGAGTCTGCAAAATTTGCCGGAAGTTCGTTTTGAGTTTTAAAGATTGTATCGTATTTAGCATCAGAATTCCTGTCCAGGAATGCAGCCACATCTGTGGTATTTCTGAATCCCGGAATAGTCACAGTGGTATCTCTATCTTCAAAATATTCCTCAGTGTCATCAAGCAACTGTGTAATTGCCGCTTCGGTCGCTTCTAAATCCGCCGTTGAAGGTGCTTCCTCAAAGTATACGAACTGAATATCTCTGGACTTTTCCTGAGTGTATTTTTTTTGATTTTTCTTTATGTATGCCTCAATTTCATTTTTGCTGACCACAATGGTACTGTCTGGAATTGAGGTAAATGGTACCCGTACGTACTTAATATCTACTTTGTTATTTGCCAATTTATAATCAAATTCCCCTTCTTTTAAGGTGGCACCCATTCCGGAACGGATCAAATTAAAGTACACCTGTTGTTTGGCACTCTCAATGATGGCCTCTTCATCTTGAAGCCAATCCTCGTATTGCGAGGGAGCATTGAGTTTTAATTCCAGGATGAAATCCCTGAACTTTCTTTCATCAAATACCCCATTTTCATCTACAAATTGCGGATTCTGGGCAAGGCCCGGACTATTCTTGATCACTTCAATTATCTGATCTTGTTCAATATCTATTCCCAGAGAAGCGATCTGTTGATCTAGCAAGGTGCTGCGCTCTATTTGATTCCAAATACTGTTCACCAATTGCATGGAAGAAGCATTTGGACCACTATTCCTTGAAGCTCGCTCTATCTTTTTTCGGAACACATCAATAGAAATTTCCTGTCCATTGATCTCCCCTACTGAAGAACCTACTTTTCCTCCAGAGAACCCATCGCTGGTAAAGATCCCTGAGATCACAAAGGCAAATAATGCCATACCAATGATCAGTATCAATACCGTAGTTCGTTTCCGAATATTTTCTAAAATTGCCATTTATCTAGATTGTTTAAAATCAGTGGGCGAAATTACCATTTTCCCTTAAATAATAAAAACGAAAAGCCTGCTATCTGTAAGTAGATCTCTGCTTAGTTATTTTCGGGTACTTCCAGGGTCACTAAATCTATTTTCGTATTCGAAACTTCTAAGACGGTAAAGAGGTAATCACCGATCCTAATTTCCGTTCCTTTTTCGGGAATTTCTCCGGTTTCGTGCACCAGTAGCCCTCCCAAAGTTTCAAATTCTTCGGTATCTGGTAATTCCAGTTTATAGGTCTCATTAATATAATCTACCTCCAGGCGTGCAGAGAATTTAAAGGTAGAATCATTGAGTTGTTCTTCAATTAGGTCGGTGGAATCATGTTCATCTTCAATCTCACCAAAAAGTTCTTCTACTATATCTTCAACCGTCAAAACTCCGGAAGTACCCCCGTATTCATCCAGAACCACCGCCATACTCTTCCGTTTTTTAGTCAGATTTTTAAGGATCTCATGGATAAGCATGGTCTCTGGAACAAATTCTACTGGTAACAAAATACTTTTGATGGTCTTAGGTTTCTTAAAGAGTTCGTAGGAATGTGCATAGCCTATTATATCGTCAATAGTATCCTTATAAACAAGGATCTTGGAAAAACCTGTTTCCGTAAAAAGTTTTGCCAGGCTCTTAGGTGTTTCGTGCAGTTCAACAGCCGTTATCTCAGTACGGGGCACCATCACTTCTCTTGCTTTCACTCCCGAAAATTCGAGTGCATTCTGAAAGATCTGGATCTCAGAATCCACATCGTCTTCCCCTTCCAGGGCTTCCATCTGTTCTGTAATATAATCTCCCAATTCCATCTTACTAAAGGCCAATTGTACCTCATCCCCATCCGTTTTGAATAATGTGCGAAGAATAATATCAGTCAATTTTATTATGAAATCTGAAACAAATGAGAATAGGGCGTAAAACAAATAAGCCGGTATAGCCAATATTTTCAGTAAAGTATTGGCGTAGATCTGAAAAAAGACCTTTGGCAGAAACTCAGCCGTAATAAGAATAATGATCGTTGAGATAATAGTTTGGGTAAGAAGGCTAAAGTCTGTGAGCCAAATTTGCACAAAGCCATATTGCGAAGGCAGCATACTTTGAAACCAATTCATTAGCAGGTCTCCCATATAGAAACCATAGATCACCAGTGCTATATTATTCCCAATAAGCATGGTGGCAATAAACTTTGAAGGTTTATGGGTAAGTCTACCTAGCACTTTCGCCAAAAAGCCGGCTTGTTTCTTCTCAATCTCAATATGGATCTTATTAGCAGATACAAACGCGATCTCCATTCCCGAAAAGAATGCCGAAAGAATGAGAGATAAAACAATAACTAAGATAGCTGTATCCACAATTACGATTGGTTTTCTTTCTTCCTTTTCTCAAAACGCCTGCGGTAAGTTCGGCGAAAAATGAACATCCCTATGGAAACTATTGCAAAAAATATAAAGATATAGGTCCCCTCCCTGTCTGTTTCCCAAAGATCTCCAATCTTATAGATGGAAACTAAAGCAACTATAAGATATAAGTATTCTGTAAATCGTAATAACTTGATCATGATTCGTCTTCGTTGATGGTCATTAACCCATATGTTCTATGAGCGTTAAAAAAACTAAAATCGCGGTTAAAATCCATTCCCTCCCCATCCATAACGGTGCCGTCTTCCGGATTGGTAAAAGTAAATTTTTCCTGAGTAAAGATCCATTCTTCCTTTCTGTCCCAATATAGTTGAGTTGTCTCTAACTTTTTCCCATCATGGGTTTCGATCACCACATTTCCACGAAGGTCTATCATATTGGTTTGGGAATAAATGATCCCATAATCTGCCTGTATAGTGCTCTTCTTATTATCCTTGTCAAAATATACCACTTCTAAGCCTTTGGGGAATGTTCTGTACTTAAACAGCATATTATCATAGTCTTCACTAATGGGACTCTTTAGAATAGCTATAACCCTGGAAATACCTTCATCTTCGCTCTCTAGTTCTAGTGTGGTCTCCGTATAGGTGAGCTCAAAATTTTGTACAACCCCTTGCGGATAGACCTCAATTTGTTTCTCGTCTCCTACACGTTGATAGGTATCCTGACAGCTATAAAAAAAGATTGCCACGGTAATAACCATGGCAATCGAAAATGGAATTTTTTTACCCAAGGGTTTCATTCTTATAAACTGGGTACAGTAATACTGCCACCAACCCAACATTTAAAGCTAAGCGTTTTCCCAGCCATGCCAGAGTTAAATATATCTGTTTTAGAAGGCGCTTTGGCTTCGTAACTAGCAGCAGACTGGCTAGCACGACCACTTAAGGAAGGATCTACTCTTCCTGCCTTACGTGCCATATCAGCGGCTTTCCAATACATTGCGCGTTTTTCAAAAGGAGTATCCCCACAATCATTGGCACTACTTGCATAAAGGTTCGCGATCAATAAATATGCGTTTCCATTTGAAGAATTCGCGTCAATGGCTTTCAGCGCATAACTTCTGGAGGTAGACTTACTGCCTCTTCTATAACTTGTTGCGATCTTATAAGCGATATTCGATTTCTTTCTAGAATTTGTTTCCAGGGCCAACGCCTTGTTAAAGTCGGCAATAGCCCCACTGTTATCTCCTGCTTTTTGTTTTAAAGTACCTCCGTACACATAGGCGTCTGCAGATGGATCCAGGGCCAACTGAGCTTCAAAGAGTTTCTTAAACATAGGGTCGTCAATACAGTCCTTGCTAAACATCCTTCCCACAGCTCTTTTCACCCAGGTGATATCCCCTTTCTTAGCTTCAAAACTCCTTTCATAAAGTGGAATTAAGTTTTCACAATCTGCCAGTGCTCCCAATTTGGAATCCACACTTCCGGCAATTTTACCATATGATTCTGAATTGGTAGTTGCTACTCTTAAGCTTCTTTTCTCTTTGGAGGTAAGGGTACCTGCGTCTTCTTTAGGAAGTAATTTAGTAATCACGTCTGTCAATTGGCTGTTCTCTTCCTCAATCTTCTCAGTTACATCATCATAGGTGTCGAAAACATCCTGTAATTCCTTTTTATTGGCGCCATACAGGTCTACCAGACTTGAAAAGTAAAGGTACAATGCTTTCGGGTTTTTAAAATTTGATTTGTCTTCCTTAAATGCCTTGTCTAACATAGCGAAGATCTGCTCATCAGATGCCATTTTATTATCGTACATCAACAAGACCTTATCAATAGCTACCTGCCCTACTGAAAAACTTGCAGGATAGTACTTATGACTGTCATCATACAACTTCATAAGTTCTTTTATAAAAGCATCTTTTTCGGCTCCAGTACTTTTATCGATCTTATCAGCGAGTATCCTTTCCCCATAGGAAAAGTTTGCCTTATTGATATCCGGACAATTGGTGTACACCATTTTCCATGGGCCATAGGCGGCATCATAGTTTTTCACTTTTGCATGCTCTGCGTAAATGGAAAGGTTAGTCATACATTCAGGATTTTGTCCCTGTCCTAAACTTATGCCTGTGAAGCCCACTAAGGCAATCATCATCAAGTAAAGTTCCTTTTTCATTGTGTTACGTTTTAAAGCGGTTAATGTACTAATTTTTTATCAATTTATTTTTCTTTTTTGGAACCATCTGTCGTTGAATGATAGTCCTATGTTGACTCTAAAGTATTTTTCCTCTATCAGAGATGCTGCAGTTGTTCCTCTTTTCCCCCACTCAAAACCAAGATTGAGGTTGGAGAAACTTCCACCCAACGGTAATCCTAAACCAAAAGTTATGCCAAGATTTTCAATCTCTTTGTCATTTACTACTATTCCAGACATATCATACCGAAGTCCGGCCCTATAAGTTACTTTTTTAAAATAACTTTCAAAAGAAGTATAGTCGGGAATGTAATGGGCCCCAATGGCATAAGAACTTGCATCCCTGTATTCCTGGTTTTGAATTTGCAAGAAACGGTTCTCAAAAGTACTGAGTTGCTGAAAACTGTATTCTGCCCCTACAAACCATTTTTTCTCTTCGCCAAATCCCAGGCCAATGGTGGCAATGGTTGGGATCTTCAACTCCGTGTTTTTCAATCCTTGTGCCTGTAAGTTTACTTCTATTTGCTCTATGGTATTTCCAGTAGCTTGTGAGAAAGAACCAAAGGTTTGACTGTTTTCTGAGAGCATGTTTACCTGTGTATTCACTACGGCCGAAGTGTAAAGGGTATATTTATTATTTATGGTAGGGCTATACGTAAGTCCATAAACAAAATCGAATCCATTTATTTTCGAGGCTTGGGTCTCTCTGGTTCCAAACTGAAGACCGTCTATTCTTTGTATTTTTTCACTTTCCAAGGTCCCAAAATTGAAATTCATGCTTGCTCCCAGGTTCAGATTCTTAGCCACTTCAAAGCCAAGAGAAAGAAAAACCTGATTGATTCCACCGGAACCGCTATATAGATTTGTAACATCATTTCCACTGGGATCTACGGTGTTTTGCAATACATCGTACCCTACGGAGGAAAATGGTCTTAACCCAAATCCTGCCGCCATTTTTGGACCTATAGGAAACCCTATTGCCAGGTATTCGAGATTGGTCACGGACGACTTTTCCTGATCGGTAAAACTATTTAATGAGATCTCCTTATGACTAATCCCTGCTGTGTAGGTAGTGAGGCGTAACTTTCCATAGCCCGCCGGGTTTTTTAAGGTTAGATGTATACTATCTGTGTAGAGACTAAGGCCTCCCATCATTTGGTTTTCGATGGTGCTCCCTGATCGGAGATCTCCTATCCCAAAATATGAATACGGAGACACTGTTCCATTTTGGGCGTATAAACTGCACGCGGTAAGGAATATTATAACAAATCCTATTTTTCTGATCATCTAGCGTTTGTTGTATTCGAGCAAATAATTCAAGCCCTCCAGGAGAAAATTTGAATTGGCAAATATGGTATTTTTTAACCGATTGGACAAAAATTGACCGTCTCCCCCTGTTAAAATAACTGTTAAATGTTCATATCTTCTATGGTACTGGGAAATAACACCATCTATCTCCTGGCATATTCCATTGATTACCCCGCTGTGCATGCTCTTCACTGTAGTATTTCCAATTAGTTCTACAAAAGGACTGGGATCTAATAAAGGCAACTTGGCTGTGTGTTGATGAAGCGCTCTGTAACGCATCAATACACCAGGTGAGATGGCACCTCCGAGGTATTCACCATGATCATTGATTATATCATAGGTAATACATGTGCCGGCGTCTATAACCAGAGTATTGGTATGAGGATGATTATAAAATGCTGCAGTAGCCAGGGCAATCCGGTCCACACCTAATGTTTGGGGACTGGAATACAAATTTTTAAAAGGTACAGAAGCTATGGAGGTAAGCAATTGCACTTTGCAAAATATAGCCAGAACATTTAGCTCCTTTTTGGTAAGCGATCCTACAGATGCCACTAGTGCATGTGCAATTTCCGGGAACTTGGAAAATACATCCTTCACTGCTTTTGGAAAGCCAGCGCTATCAGAATTTGTCAAGAACAAAAGTTCTTTTTTTCTGAACACGGCCATCTTAATGGAAGTGTTCCCGGCATCAATGACTAGGTTCATGTTACAAAGATTAAAAATTGATAAAAAAGAACGTCCTTTTTTTCCTTTTTTATTGGTAGTTCCTAAATTTGAATTTATATTTGCCCCCGCCTTCGCACTAGGCTACGGCGGGTGCAGACTTGTAAATGGTACCTTAGCTCTCCCGTATAGTTATCGGGAGGTAGAGCAACGGACTGATCCCGATAGCTATCGGGACGTGTGTCCCTCAATAGTTTTGGGAATTACGATCAAAGAAAAATTGAAATACTGGTACCTTAGCTCAGTTGGTAGAGCAACGGACTGAAAATCCGTGTGTCCCTGGTTCGATTCCTGGAGGTACCACTTAAAGCAGCAAAACCCACTCCTATCGGAGTGGGTTTTTTGTTTTCGAAGACCACGGGAAGCTTGCTTCCCAATGGGATATGAAAACAAAAAATGGCTGCAGCAGGCAGGCGATTTTGCTATTTTCAAATGAGGAACCAAAGGAACAACAAGTCCCGATAATCCCGATAGCTATCGGGACGGGACGCAGTTAATCCTGGTTTTAAAATAGATGGCTTTACTTCACCCAAAGAATTTAAGGCATGAAAATCATTTTCATCTGTAGAACCAAAGGAACAACAAGTCCCGATAATCCCGATAACGGGACGGGACGCAATTAATCCTGCAATTTATTACTTTCA
>NZ_CAMYKH010000012.1:56763-65394 GCF_947258935.1 uncultured Muriicola sp. | reverse complement strand
CTGAATTTTGTATGCCTGTTTCTATGGTGATGCTCCGTACATCAAGAGCCTGTAGTTTGAATAATTCGGCCAGGGAAAATCCTGTTAAGAATGCCAGAGCATTATGAAGCAGTACGATCCAAAATACATAAACGAGATATTCTTTGATAAGCAACCAATTATTAAAGACCACTACCAGTATTAGGCAGATAAAGAATCCTAAGGATACTATTTTTAGATATTTGGAGAGCTTTCTTGCCAGTTGATGAAAACGATGATTGATCCAAACACCCATCACCAAGGGCACTCCCAGGATCAAAGAAACAAGCTCTATCATCTCAAGCGGAACAATAGCAATTTCTTTTAACATCAAATTTGTAGGCTCATAGAGTGACCCCCATAAACTGAGATTAAGCGGTGTAAGAAAAATAGCCAATAAAGTAGCGTTCGCAGTTAATGTAACAGACAAGGCAGTATTTCCTTTGGCCAATGATGAAATAAAATTAGAGATGTTTCCTCCCGGACACGCTGCTACCAGAAACATTCCCAGTGCCATACTCGGCATAGGTTTAATTGCCATAACCAAGAGGAAGGTTATAAAGGGAAGGACAATAAACTGACTTAGAATGCCAACTATAACAGGTTTAGGATTCCTTATTAGTCGTTTAAAATCGTCCAAGGTGATCTCTAATGCCACCCCAAACATAATAAAGGCAAGGATGAGATTAAGAATCCAAAGTGTTTCTGTATTAAAGTTGATACGAACAGCGTCTATCGTAGATTCTATCACCTATTACAAATTAAATATTCTATTAGGATATAATAAAGCTTCATTTCAAAGATAGGTAAGATACCCTTCAATAATGAAATGGGGAACTGTTCAGAAAACCTAATTCACTATTCTTTGTTCTTCCTGTTGAAAAAGAACGGGATTTGTATTACTTTCTTTTTAAGCTTGTTATTTTTGTAATAAAAGGTAGAAAACATGGCACGAACATTAAGCAATATGCTTCCATTAGGAACACAAGCCCCTAATTTTTCATTGCTCGATACAGTTTCCGATGCTGTAAAAAGCTTGGATGAAGTAAAAGGAATCAAAGGAACGGTCATTATGTTTATTTGCAATCACTGTCCGTTCGTAAAACATGTGAATGAGCAGATTGCTCTTCTAGCAAAAGAATATCAGGTAAAAAGCATAGGATTTGTCGCTATTTCAAGTAATGATGTAGTGAATTACCCTCAGGATGCCCCGCATTTAATGAAGGAGAACGCATTACAAGAAAATTATACGTTTCCGTATTTGTACGATGCCACACAAGAAGTTGCAAAGTCTTATGATGCGGCATGTACACCCGACTTCTATTTATTTGATGCTGAACTGCGCCTGGTCTACCGCGGACAGTTAGACGATTCCAGGCCAGGAAATGGTTTACCGGTTAACGGAGCCGACCTTCGGCAGGCTATGGATTGTTTGTTAAATAAAAGATCATTGCCAAAAGACCAAAAACCAAGCATAGGTTGCAATATTAAATGGAGCGATAATTGAACTCAATAAAATGAACAATACCATAGGTCTGGAGCCTTTGTCTGTAACTACTTTTTCAACCTATTGTAAACTTGGCGAGCAGGCATACAGGGATCATTATCTTCATCTCTGGCCCAATGAGGATCCTTCGCCATATATTGAAAGTAGTTTTACTGCAGCTGTATTAAGGAAGGAAGTCAAAGATCCAAATACCTTTCATTTTATCATCCGAAAACAAAGCGAAGGAATTGGGATCCTAAAATTGATCAAGGATAAAGGTGTTAAAAATATTCCGCACAAAGGTTCCATGCTGCTGGAAAAGATCTATCTGTTACATAAATTCACAGGGAAAGGCCATGGAAAACAGATTCTGAAGAAGTTGGAATCAATGGCCTTACGTCTTCAAATTAGTCACCTCTGGCTGGCAACCATGAAAAAGGGCAGCGCTTTATTATTTTATCAGGAGTTGGGGTACACCATAATTGGAGAACAGCAATTGCCGTTTCAAAATGCCAGGCAAGATGAAAAAGAGATGTACTTATTGTTAAAAGAACTACGACCAAAGGTTCCTAAAGAGGGAACCAGTTATTTCTGTCGATAAGTGACTGAATATGGGCTAGATGATGATTTCCGTGCCAGGCGTAACGTCCTATATTTTCTTCAAGGGTTGTTTCGCTATTGCCAACAGGATGAATAAAGGTCTTCTTCAGATCTTCTGCGGAAAGTCCATTGAGCAAGTAAACTAATTTGGCGTGAACAGCCTCTAGATGGGCAAGCGATAGATCGATAGGGCCGGTAACAGAATCGAATAATTGTGCCCATTCCTTTTCCAAATAGGGCTTAATGACTGGATTATCTTCTGTCAAGGCCCATTTAAAACGAATATAGCTATGGTGATGGCTATCTGATAGATGATGCACAACCTGGCGCACCGTCCAACCCCCTGGACGATAAGGCGTGTCTAATTGCGTTCTGGACAAGGGAGTTGCGATGTCTGAAACGTTGACCGGCAAAGCCTCAATTTGTGCGATCCAATCTTTAACGATCATATTATTGATCTTTTCCGGCTTTACGAAATGGCCTATAGGGTATTTTAATTCTTCTAATGACATATCTTCCATAGATTAAAAATAAGAAACTCCCATATGTGTAAATAGCTTATATCGCTAAAATTATGTTACAATTCTAACACGCTTATATACTTTGAAATTAAAAACTTGTAAAACTTGCTTAAACTTGACCTTAGAAACAACTAACTAGAATGGGCATTTTCTAGTGTACTATTGATATGTCACACCTAAACCTCAATACGGGAATTTATAGATTCTACCTCAAAAGCCCTTATTTTTAATTATTTAAATGTACCTTTGCGGCTTAATTAACAATTTATTTTTTATTATTATGAGTAAAGGAACAGTAAAATTCTTCAATGATTCAAAAGGCTACGGTTTTATCACTGAAGACGGTTCGCAAGAAGATCACTTTGTACACATTTCTGGCTTAATTGACGAAGTACGTGAAGGTGACGTTGTAGAATTTGAACTACAACAAGGAAAAAAAGGATTAAACGCCGTTAATGTGAAAGTATTAGATTAGGTAAAAATTCCATTTTTTAGCATAACCCTGGCCAATTGGTCAGGGTTTTTTTATGCTCTTCATGTTCAATCCCAGGTTGTTCATAAGTTGTTATTAACTTCAACTACCTGCCTCACAACAATTTCTATTTTTTTGCGTCTTTATAGTACACTCCTATAACCCATTAATAACCTATTAGAATGTATTCCTTCTTTTGGATCCTTTTGATATTGATAGCAGTCAATATCGTTTTATTGCTACTTAGTACCACGAGTAAAACAAAATTGTAAAAAAAACCCTACTAGGAGGTAGGGTTTATCGTGGATAAGATGTTACACTTATAAAAGGACTATGTCTATTTTCTTTAGCATCTTATTGTTCCTGGTAGTACTGAATATGGTATTGTTATTGTTTTCAATTCAAGTGACGAAACGCAATTAAGTCAGCTTTAGACCTTACCTGGAATTCTAAATCCTGGAATACGTCTATTTGGCATCCATTAATTCAACATCAAAGATCAGTGTAGCATTCGGAGGTATAACCCCGCCGGCCCCTGCACTGCCATATGCCAGATTGGAAGGAATAACAAATCGAGCCTTATCTCCTACTTTTAAAAGACCGATGCCTTCATCCCAACCGGGAATAACCTGGCCTACCCCGAGCTGAAAAGAAATAGGCTGATTCCGCTTATAGGACGAATCGAAAACCTTTCCATCTAGAAGTGACCCCTCGTAGTGTACCGAGACTTCATTGCCTTTTGAAGCTTGTTTCCCAGACCCTTTTTGAATCATTTTATAACGAAGTCCACTTTGGGTCTTATCAAAACCAGCGGCTATCTTCTGAAGTTCTGCTTCAGCTTTCTCTTTTTCGTCAGCCAGTCTTTTCTCTCTGGAACCCTCAAACGTTCTGAATGCTTCAACCGCATTCCAGTCCTCTGCTTCTTTCCCAACACGTACAATTTCGAGCGACTTTATACTGTCTCCTTGTTCAATAGCATCTACCACTTCCTGACCAGCTTCTACATTCCCAAAAACAGTGTGTTTATTATCTAACCAGGGCGTGGCAATATGAGTGATAAAGAACTGGCTCCCGTTAGATCCGGGACCTGCATTGGCCATGGAAAGCACACCCGGGCCACTATGGGTTAGGTCTGGATGAAATTCATCATCGAACTTATATCCAGGATCGCCGGTGCCTGTACCTAAAGGACAACCTCCCTGGATCATAAAATCTGGTATCACTCTGTGAAATGATAGTCCGTCGTAATAGGGCGTACCTTGTGGTTTAACATCATTTTCTAAAGTTCCTTCCGCAAGGGCTATAAAATTCCCAACAGTACCAGGAGTTTTGTCTTGAGTTAATTTTACAAGGATCTCTCCTTTTGTCGTATTGAATTTAGCGTAAATTCCGTTTTGCATATGATCTATTTTTATGAGCCGCAAAGGTAATAAAATTAACAGGGACCTACCCTGTATGACGATTCATATCCTTATAAAACCGTACTAAGTTTACTACTAGTTTGCAGATCCCAGATCATATTTGTCTGCGAGGTATATAAGACTCACCATAGCAGCTGCTCCCAGTTCCAATTCTCGCTTATTCACATGTTCAAAAGTATCGTTTTCCGCATGGTGGTGGGCAAAATATCTTTGTGAATCCGGGCGTAAGCCTGCCAACACTATTCCTTCTTTTTTAAGGGGGCCTATATCTGCTCCGCCGCCGCCTTTGGTGAATTGTTGCATCAAATAAGGTTCAAAAAGGGACTTCCAATTCAGGATGGTAGAAAAATCGGCTTCTGAACTATCAAAAGAAAATCCTCTGGGTGTAAATCCTCCGGCATCACTCTCTAAAGCAAATACATGTTTCTCACCATTTTTTTCTGCTTCAGAAGCATATTTCCTGCCACCTCTCAGGCCATTTTCTTCATTCATAAATAACACTACTCGTATGGTCCTTTTAGGTTTATAGCCACTGAGTTTCAACAAGCGCAACACATCCATACTCTGCACGCAACCAGCACCATCATCATGAGCGCCATCACCGAGATCCCAGGAATCTAAATGTCCACCAACAACTATGATCTCATTTGGCTTTGTGCTGCCTTTGATCTCACCTATGACGTTAAAAGAAGGAACATCTTCTAATTGCTTGCAGTTCTGTTTAAAATAAAATTGAATGTTGGGATCCAACTTCAGGGTTGTACTCAAGAATTCTGCCCCGTTGGTACTTATAGCGGCCGCAGGGATCTTTTCCGCATCTGTAAGATCTCCATAACTTGTAGATCCTGTATGAGGATAATCATCTAGCCTGAGGTTCATTGATCTGACAATGACCCCTACTGCCCCATATTTAGATGCTTCAGCCGCTCCAGAAGATCGCTGATTTACCGCACCACTATATGCCTGGAAAGTATTTAAAAGGGTTGGATCCATAGGACGATTAAAAAAAACGATCTTCCCTTGTATCTTCGCCTTCCCTAACTTTTCCAAATCACTTAATTCTCTAACTTCAATTACATTTGCTTTTACACCCCCCGGAGGAGTTGCAACAGATCCTCCCAAAGCACAAATAGGAACGTTGCTCGTATATCCAGGCTTGCTTTCTAGATAGGCAAATTCTGGAGTACCGCGTACCCATTTAGGTACCATGACCGGTTGCAGCCAAACCCTATCAAGCCCCAAAGAATCTAGTTCTGCCTTAGTATATACAATGGCCTGTTCAGCCTGAACCGATCCGGATAATCGTCCCCCGATCTGATTCGACAAATGATTTAGCCAATCGTATGACTTTCCTTTTGTAAGGGCCAGGTCATAGAATATTTTTAATTGTTTTTCATCCTCCGTCTGGCCATAGATTGTAACCATATTGACCATAAGCAGCAGGCAAATTAATTTCTTTATCATTCGTTTTCTAATTGTGTTTTATACGATTCAATATTCAACTTTGTTTCTTCATCTAGCTCTGGTTCTACCACGTCCGTATACTTCGTTAACTCCTGCAGCAGTATTTCCGCCACTAAAACTCTGGCAGCCTCCTTATTATCTGCAGGGATAACATACCACGGAGCATGTTTCTTGGAGGTTTTATTGATGGCATCCTCATAACATTGTTGATATTTTTCCCATAGGCCTCGTTCTTTAAGATCTCCGGATGAAAATTTCCAATTCTTTTCTTTTAACTCCAATCGTCTTAACAAACGCTGGCGCTGTTCTTCTTTAGATAGATGCAAGAAGAATTTGAAAATGATGGTGCCATTTTGAGCTAAATGTTGTTCAAAATCATTTATCTGTTTAAACCTCTTCTCCCAAAATGCCTCATCAATATCATCCACACTATGGATTCCCGGAATATGCTCTCCCAAAATATAGGCTGGATGCACTCTTGTTACCAATACATTTTCATAGTGCGTACGATTAAAAACGCCAAATTTGCCTTTGGCAGGCAAGGCTATATAGTGTCGCCATAGATAATCATGACTGCGTTCAAGATCTGTTGGGACCTTAAAACTATACACTTCAACCCCACGGACATTGAAATCTTTAAACACCTCCCGGATAAGGCTGTCTTTACCGGAGGTATCCATCCCCTGTAAACATATGAGTACACTGTACTTATCATGGGCGTACATGACGTCCTGAAATTTTCCCAACTTTGCCCGTATTTTCCTTAAGTATTTCTTGAGTTTTTTCTCTGAAGCACGGAAATCTACATGGGTTTTCCGGGAATTCAGTTGAATATTCCCTTCTACCTTATATTCTTTTGTATCTATATTCTTCATAGGATGAATATAAAATAATTTATAATGCCTAGGTAGTTCCTCTTCATAAATAAGGGAAGAAATGGGGGTTAGATGTCACATAAATTCACGTAAATCGTGGCTTTTTTCCATTATGACGATAAAATGAGGTCGTCCAAGACTTCTATTTTATCTTTATTCCACCAAAATCTTATCCTAAAAGCCTTTGCTTATGAAAGGACTCGTAGCTTCTTTGTGGCTTGCCCTTTTACCGGTTCTCCCTGGTGGGGTATACTCCAATGCCTGCGATTACGCAGGCTCTAATATCAGTTACATTAGGACACAAACCCAAAACGCCATTGATGCCCAAAAGTTGAATATGGTGCACTACTATGCGTATAAAGCCTTGAACGCCATAGAAAAATCCAAACAACAATTCAGTGATTGTGGATGTGAATATGCGCAACAGAGTATTGAGGAAGGAGAAAACAATCTTAGGAAGGCCATCAAGGTTACTTCTCTTCTAAGTTCCAGGATGTTACTTGAAAAGGTTATGGAAAATGCGCAAGGTAGTTTGGAAGCCTTACAGGATCACAATGAGATACATACGAGCGAATACGGTAATGATATGCTCGCCTTGAATACTAACGACCTAAAGAAACCCAAAAAGCGTTTTCAACCAACCCAAGGAAAAAAACTCGAATCAAAGATCGATTCTTCATTGGTAAGTTTTCAGAATTCTCTCAATCAAGTTGTATTAACAGTAGAATGTGAGGAAGCACAAGATTTTGTACTACGTATTTTTGAGCGCTGTGAATTAGAGCTTCTTAAAACCAACTTAACAGAAGGTAAGCGTTATTACAATTTAAGAACAAAAGAGATAGCGGCTAAAGCCCTGGAAGAGCTGTCAGTAAGTTGTAAATAAGAACAGTAAAATTGTTTTTTTAAGGAGCTTTATATTTTACCTTATTTACTGGCGAATAATTTCACATCCTTTTCGGTAATCTCATCATTCCCCAGTATGGTAAGTCGTTCTACCACATTGCGCAATTCTCTGATATTCCCGGTCCAATCGTAGGCCTTAAGAAGTTCTAGTGCCTTGGTAGAAAATTGCTTAGGAGCTATTCCTTGTTCAGCACCTATTTTTTCAGAAAAATGTTCAATAAGCAGCGGAATATCTGCCCTTCTATCATTTAGAGACGGCACTTTCACCAAAATAACCGCCAGTCTGTGGTATAGGTCCTCACGGAATCTGCCTTCCTCAATTTCTTTACTTAGATCTTTGTTAGTAGCAGCTACTACACGAACATCAACGCTTATATCTTTATCAGATCCTACTCGTGAAATTTTATTCTCTTGTAATGCCCTTAGCACCTTAGCTTGCGCAGAGAGGCTCATGTCCCCTATCTCATCCAGGAAGATTGTACCCTTATTGGCTGTTTCAAATTTACCTGCCCTGTCTTTTATTGCCGAGGTAAAAGCTCCTTTTACATGGCCAAAAAGTTCACTTTCAATCAATTCTGAGGGAATGGCGGCGCAATTTACCTCAATAAATGGAGCAGCATGTCGTTCGCTTTTTTCATGGATCCAATGTGCAACTAGTTCCTTCCCTGTTCCATTAGAACCCGTAATAAGGACCCTGGCATCTGTAGGAGCTACTTTATCTATGATCTCCTTGATGCTGTTTATCTCAGGACTTTCACCTATCATTTCATAATTCTTACTTACCTTTTTCTTTAAAATCTTGTTTTCTACGACCAGTTCTTTTTTGTCTAAGGCATTTCTTACTGTGGTCAACAATCTATTTAGATCCGGG
>NZ_CAMYKH010000012.1:47904-56734 GCF_947258935.1 uncultured Muriicola sp. | reverse complement strand
TTGACCGCAGTATCCAAGTCACCATGGCCAGAGATCATGATCAAAGGGATCTCTGGTTTAATTTTTCTAGCCGCTTGAAGAACTTCCACACCGTCCATTTTGGGCATTTTAATATCGCAAAGAGCCAGGTCATAATCGTTCTTTTTGATCATATCCAGGCCTTTTTGCCCATCTTCTGCCTCCGCTAATTGATAACTATCATTTTCTTCAGAAAGAATTTTAACCAATACCCTGCGAATGGCAGCTTCATCTTCAATAACTAATATTTTTGGCATGTTTTATTATTGTTTAATACCGAATCTTTAATGAGATCGCTATGTTTTACTTCTTTTCAAAAACGGTGCCAGGTATTATAGATCTTTTTCATCCTAATACAAATAGGAAGCTGCATCGTTATATCACTTGTCCTGACTCTGGCATAGTTGAGGTATTCTGATGAAGGAACGGACTTTGTTGAAAAACATGTACATCTCGCTGAGGAAACGGAATGGTGACACCATTTTTCCTGAATTGTTCATCAATATTATACCTCATTTCGCTTCTCATCCTGGGCACTGCAAAACTATTCGAAATAAAAAAATTAAGTGAAAAAATCAGTGCTGAGTCACCAAAATCATCGAACTGCACAAAAGCCTCCGGTGATTTCAATACGCCTTTTTGATGACTTACAGCATCTAACAATATTTTGGTAACCAGTGCCACATCACTCCCATAAGCCACGCCAACTATAAGCGATTCCCGTGTCATATTATGATTCTGGGTATGGTTGTAAATTGTATTGGTTAAAAAGATATGATTCGGAATAATGATCACTTTGTCATCTCTGGTAATGGCCCTGGTACTTCTCAAACGTATCTCGAACACCTTGCCTACTTTTCCTTCTACTTCTATGATATCACCCACATGAATAGATTGATCAAGAATCATAAGAATACCGGAAATAATATCCTGAAAAAGGTTTTGAAGCGCAAACCCCAAGCCCACGAATAAAGCTGCAGAGGCTGTTAGGAGTACTGTAAGATTTACCCCAGAAGTATGGAGAATTATAATGATCACAAGAATGTAAAACAAATATTTTAGAAAGGAAAAGATGCTGACAAACTTATTTTTATCAGATTCCGGTAATTTTTTTACTACAACAGTGTGAACGATCCGAAGCAAATAGGTCACTACAATGACCGCTATCACAATACTCAGAAATGTACCTACGGTGATGTGAATGCTCTCACTATCATAGATCTGATAGGAAAGAATATCGTTGAATTTTGAAAAAAAGTTCCTTAGCTTTTCCATCTTAATATTTTAACCATTTAAACAATTCCTTGTAACTCGGTTTTTTACCATACATAAGGATACCAACCCTGTATATCTTTGCCGCCAACCAAACGATCCCAATAAAGGTCCCAACCAACATGGCAATGGAAAGGATCAATTGCCAGATGGGTACTCCCCCATCGCCAATTCCCCCCGGTAGACGCATGAGCATTACAATAGGGGAAGTAAGCGGAAAAAGCGAAAATCCGACAGCTATGGGTCCATGTGGATTTCCAAAAACAGAAAAGAATCCCACATAAATAGCCAGCATTAAAGGTAAAATAATTGGAAATATAAATTGTTGTGTATCTGTTTCATTATCAACAGCCGCTCCAATGGCCGCATAGATAGAACTGTATATAAGGTATCCCAAAATAAAATAGATCATAAAAAAGAAGATCAGCATAGCCCACGGTATTTGCATGAGCTCATTGGCGTACATTTGCATTTCATTTAGCTCCGAAGGCATAGCGGGCATACTGTTAACTGAAGCACCTGGCAGAACAGCGGCATTCTGAAGGCCGGAAGTATCCAAACCAAGGAAAGACATTACCACAAAGAGCAACAAGCTTGCTGAAAAAATCCAGATAGCAAATTGCGTAAGTCCAGCCAGGGAAGTGCCAATGATCTTGCCCATCATAAGTTGAAATGGCTTTACAGAAGATATGATCACTTCTATGATTCTAGATGTTTTTTCTTCAATGACACTTCGCATGACAAAGCCACCATAAATGATAATAAACATCATGATCAAATATCCAAATCCACCTCCAATGATCGCTTTGATTTCATTGATCCCTTTTAAATTTTGAATCCCTTCAAAGGTTTCTGTTTGCAGTTGAAAACCAGATTCTATGGCCTCAAATTCCTGAGCGGAGACCCCAAGATCTACTAACTTCTCTTGTCGTAAGCGTTCCTGAAATACAGCATCTAGCTTGTCTATAACACTAGAATTAGGTGCTTCTTTTGTGAAGAAGTAAGCCCTTTTAGCCACATCTTCAACGGTTTTTCCTTCGGGTATATAGAGAAGTCCGTAAAAGTTTAGTGCCAGGGTAGAGTCTTTTGCTTCTTCCAGGTTTAAATCTTTAAAAACCACATAAGAAGTACTCTCGGTAGATCCAAAATCTGTAGAAAAATAATTGCTTTCATTTAACACACTGACGACCCGGGTCTCACTATCGTTGATCTTTGTGAGATAGGCAATGAGAACCACCATACCCACCATTAAAATCGGACTCAAAAAGGTCATGATCACAAAAGACTTGTTCCGCACTTTTGCCAGGTATTCTCTTTTTATAATTAACCCTAATTTACTCATGGACAGATTTACTTTGAACCGTTTTTATAAAAATATCGTTGGCCGAAGGGATGGTTTCCACAAAATTATGGACTGTTCCTCTGGACGACAAGTGATTTAGAAGATGACGTGTATCTTCTGAAGGTAATTGTATTTGAAATTGAAGCTCTGCCTGAGCTTTATCATACGCAGAAGATGTTATCTGAAACTTTTGCGCAAGTTCATTAATAAAGGTTTCACCCTCCTGTATGGCCATACCAACATTAAAGATATTATTCTTGTATTGCTTTTTAATATCGGATAGCTTTCCGTCCAGGATCTTTTCAGCATTATGCAGCAGCGCAATATATTCGCAGATCTCTTCTACAGATTCCATTCGGTGGGTAGAAAATATAATGGAGGTTCCGCGTTCCTTCAAATGTAAGATCTCTTCTTTTATAATATTGGCGTTAATTGGATCGAACCCGCTGAAGGGTTCATCAAAGATCAATAATTTAGGCTCATGTAAAACCGTAACAATAAATTGGATCTTCTGGGCCATTCCCTTGGAAAGTTCCTGAATCTTTTTATTCCACCAGTCTCCTATTTCTAATCGCTCAAACCAATACAGCAACCGTTTTTTGGCCTCGGCCTTAGAAAGTCCTCGCAACTGCGCTAAATACATAACTTGCTCTCCTACCTTCATGCTCTTATAAAGACCTCTTTCTTCGGGCAAATACCCTATCAAGGAAATGTGTTCCGCCTTTAAAGGTTCGCCATTAAATAAAACATGACCGCTATCCGGATAGGTAATTTGATTGATGATCCGAAGTAATGTTGTTTTACCTGCACCATTTGGACCTAGAAGCCCATAAATACTGTTTGTGGGGATTTCAAGAGAGACATTCTTAAGTGCGAAATGAGAACCGAACTGTTTTGTAATCTGCTCGGCGATCAAAATAGAATTCATGTATGCAATTTTACCAAAGATATAGAATTGGAAGAAAAGACTTTTGAGTTTAAATATTATAATTCAGGGAAATACTGATATATAAAAAACGAAGGTAACTAGTTAAAAATAGGGACTTTTAAAGTGAAATATTTCAGAATTGATCAAAATGAGGAAGAAATATGAGGCCAATTAAATACTGGCACAGCCCTGAAAAAGCAAAACCCACCCTTAACGAATTAAGGATGGGAAAAAAATTGCTATGAAAAAGAAAATTAATATTGGTTACCCAATATCAAACCAAATATACGTTTTTTATTTAAAATGAATTCTTTATTCATTTAAGAAAACATGTCTTTTACTTTTTCAAAAAATGATTTATCCGATTTTTCAGGCTTGGGTTCAAAATTTTCATTAGAACTCATTTTTTCAAAAAAATCGCGTTGTTCTTTGTTCAATTCCTTAGGTGTCCAAACGTTTACATGGACCAAAAGGTCCCCGCTGCCATACCCATTTATATTATTGATGCCTTTTCCACGTAATCGCAGGATCTTACCAGACTGTATGCCCGATTCTAATTTTATCCTGACTTTTCCACTTACGGTATCTATTTCTTTGGAGGTCCCTAGGACGGCATCAGAAATACTGACATAAAGATCATAGTGTAAATTATCACCTTCTCTTTTCAGCGTGTCGTGTTCTTTGGTTTCAATGGCCACCAAAAGATCTCCGGGCACACTATTTCCTGGGGCCTCATTTCCCTTGCCGCTTACCTTAAGTTGCATTCCTTCTTCTACTCCAGCGGGAATTTTGATAGAAACAGTTTCTTCGGCCATTATTAACCCTTGCGCATCTGCATCAGCAGGCCGTTTGTCTATAATTTGACCACTACCACTGCAGCTAGAACAGGTTGCAGCTGTTTGCATTCTTCCTAAAATAGTATTGGTGATTTTGGTAACCTGCCCGTTTCCATTACAGGTAGTACAGGTTTTATAAGTAACTCCCGGAGCTTGTACTTTTCGTCTTACTTTTACTTTCTTTTCTACACCATTGGCCACTTCTTCTAAACTGAGCTTAACACGAATTCGAAGATTGCTCCCTTTTACACGTCGCTGACCCCCTCCAAATCCACCGAAGCCACCAAAATTACCCCCAAAGGCACTGCCAAAGATATCGCCGAACTGACTAAAAATGTCTTCCATGTTCATGCCACCGCCTCCAAAGCCACCACCTTCAAAAGCTGCATGTCCGTATTGGTCATACCTTGCACGTTTGTCGGGATTACTCAAAATCTCATAGGCTTCAGCCGCCTTTTTAAACATTTCTTCGGCTTTGGAATCTCCCGGATTCTTATCCGGATGGAATTCAATGGCCTTCTTGCGATAGGCTTTTTTAATCTCAGCCGCAGAAGCAGATTTGTTGAGCCCTAATATTTCGTAATAGTCTTGCTTCATGTCCCTTTTTTAATTGCCTACCACCACTTTTGGGTGCCTTATCACTTTATCTCCAAGGCGATATCCTTTTTCCACCACATCAATGATCTTACCTTTTAATTTTTTGCTGGGTGCAGGGATCTGAGTGATCGCATCATGGATCTCAGCATCAAAACTGTCTCCTTCTTTTGCTTTTATTTCTTCCAGACCCTTGGCTTTAAGTGTTTCTTTGAATTTGTTAGAAATAAGCTCAACCCCTTTGAAAAGATCCTTTTCAGAAGATTTAGACAACTCCTTTAAAGCCCTTTCAAAATCGTCCATAACGGGTAAAAGTGCTGTTATAACTTCCTGACCTGCAGTCCTAAAAAGATCAATACGTTCTTTGGATGTCCGCTTCTTGTAATTTTCAAATTCTGCAAAAAGACGCAAGAATTTATCTTTTTCCTTTCCTAATTCAATTTCCATCAATTCTTCCGGAGAAGCAGATTCTTCTTCCTCTTCCTCATTAGATTCAGAAATACTATCTGTTACTTCTTCATTAGCAAAGGTTTCGTCTTGAGACATCATGTCTTTTATCTCATCCATTTCTTCAATTCTATCTTTTTTACTCATTTCTGAATCATTTTATCTAACAAAACTTCTTGGTGTCTTCCTGAAGATGGCAAAAGTACTGCCATTTATTTAAAAATGTCAAAATGTCACAAAAAAACATCCTGATCGCAGGATGTTCTCTATAATGTTAGTTGTGATTGTAATTAAACGAATTCCTTTTGATAGATGTCACTTGAGTGCTCCTCAGTGAGGAGAATATTTTTAAGGGCGTTACATATATTTTTGTGATAGAATTCAAATCCCTCTTCTTCTATCTTCTTACTGCTCACTCTTTGACTTGCAAATAATAGGTAAGACATATCCCCAAGGAGCAATTGCATTATTCCTTTGGGAATGTTAGGAAGAAATAAAGGTCGGTTTAGCAAAGCTGCGATCTCCCTGATCAGTTTCGTATTTGTCACCGGATTTGGGGCCACGCCATTATAGATTCCTTTCAGGTCTTGATCAATGACAAAAAGGAATTGTCTTGCCAGGTCATCGATGTGAATCCAGGATTGCCATTGCTCACCACTGCCAAAAGCAGCACCTACATAAGATTTTATAGGTTTGACCATTGCTGGCAAAGCACCGCCATCTGAAGATAGGACTAAACCTATTCTGATGGCAGCTACTGAAAACGGAAATTTGGAAAATTTATTGATCTCCTCTTCCCACTGCGAAACAACTTCTCCAAGAAAACTGGGATCTACGTCCGTTACATCTTCTGTGTAATATCTGTCGAATGAATTGGGATATATCCCTATTGCTGAAGCTGCGACAAAGGATTCTATGGATTTGGTCTCAAGTTTTTCAAGGGCCTTCCTCAGGGTTTGTAAACTGTCTAGCCTACTTCGAATGATCTTCTTTTTGTTTGCCCTGGTCCAACGCTGTGAAATAGAAGCTCCTGCAAGATTGATTACTGCCGTTACTCCATCAAAACATTGCATATCTATTTCTCCATTCTTAGGATCCCAATAAAATCCTTTGAACCCCTCTTCCTTCTTTAATTTACCTTTCCGGGTTGTAAGATAATGGACTTCAATATTTCGTTCCTGAAATTTCCGCGTAACAGCCTTGCCTATCAATCCTGTAGCCCCTGCGATCAAAACACTCATGCTCCTCTTTTTTGTAAAGATATTTGATTTAAGATGGAGATGATTCAGGTTTATATTAGGTTTAACAGTATTGTTTAATACTTATAAAATTAACATGCCTGGGCTACTAGCTTTGTATTCTTGTTGCTCGTAACATTTCGCGCTTTCCAGGAGGTCCAGGAAGCCGCTCTACTTGGAAGCCAACCGCTAACATAGCGCGTCTTACACTACCTTTTGCAGCATATGTTACCAGTATACCGTTCTTCTTTAAAGAGTTAAACATAATTTGAAATATCTCTTCCGTCCATAATTCGGGTTGAACCCTGGCACCAAAGGCGTCGAAATAAATAAGGTCGTATACTTGAACATCCTCGATCTCCTTAAAGTCCTTTTGCTGTTTGCACAGCCTGAAATAAGGTGTGATCTTTGTTACTACTTCCCAGGAAGAACTGTGCATTGCCCTGAATAGATCATTGTATTCTTCCGCCTTGAGTTCTGAAATATAATTTAATTGATCTAACTCGGCTGCAATAACCGGATATCTTTCTACTCCCGTATAGTTTATTTGCAAACCCTTAGCTGTAGCTTCTAAGAAGGTGATCAAGGCGTTTAGCCCTGTACCAAAACCTATTTCCAGAATGGAGATTTGGCTCTTTTTGATTGCGGATAATCCACGATCCACAAATACATGATAGGCTTCCTGTACAGCCCCATGCTTTGAATGATATTGTTCATTCCAGGCTTCTAAATGGATGGTCTTAGATCCATCAGCCGTTGTAATTATGGTACGCTTCAACCTATTGTTCTAAAATCACACCATCTGCAATAAAACTACGGGTAACTTTAGCTGCTGTGATCTTACTGATCTCCGCTTCAGATGCTCCTCCGTCTTTTGCAAAATGTTGTTGATCTTTCACGCTCATTTTCTCGATGAAACCTTTTCCACTTAAAACCACTTCCTTCCCAACAATATCTTTCGGGACAAAAAATCCGTAATCCTTAAAAGTAACCATTGTTTCCCGTCCGTCGCCCAAAGAAACCTTCATCCAACATCCCTTGGCCTTACACACATCGGTTACTACACCATAAAAAGCAGTGGTAAGCGTATCTGTTTCACCCAGATCTTCAAAAGCCCGGGAGATTTCCGCTTCCTTCATAGCATTATCAGAGTTAAATGACTCCCCGAAGACCTGCATTTCCTTAATTGAAGCAACCTTTTCCTCAGTTTTAGATTGTGCATTCTGCTCTTTACAACTTCCAAAAAGAAGAAAGATCACAATGATTATGTTAAATCCTTTCATTTTTGATATGATTTATAATTACTCTACAAAACTGGCGATTTTTCGGCGAAAAAAGAAGGAACAAGAGGGCATAAATGATTAATTTTGAATCGTAAAAATAAGATGATGGAGACCAACGTTACGAACATTACTGTTGAAAAAGTTAAAACGTCTAGAATTTCCCAGGTAGATTTTTCCAATCTGCCCTTTGGCAAAGTTCACTCAGATCATATGCTGGAATGCGATTATGCCAATGGAGCATGGCAAGTGCCAAAGGTAATTCCTTATCAAGGTATAACCCTTGATCCGGCTGCCAAAATATTCCATTACGGCCAATCAGTTTTTGAAGGAATGAAAGCATATAAAGATTCAGATGGTCATGTTTGGCTCTTTAGGCCGGAAGAAAATCAAAAAAGATTGAATATCTCTTCCAAAAGGATTTCTATTCCGGAGCTCCCTAAGGACATCTTTATGGAAGGACTCAAGACCCTTTTGCAGGTGGAGAAAGATTGGATCCCAACAACTCCAGGTAGTTCCTTGTATATACGGCCTTTTATTTTTGCATCGGGCAAAGGATTACATGCCTCTCCGGCAGATCAATATAAATTTATGATCGTATGTGCCCCATCAGGACCTTATTTTTCGGGTAAATTAAAGGTGTTGATTGAAGAAAAATATTCAAGAGCCGCCAATGGAGGAGTGGGATATGCCAAAGCAGGAGGAAATTATGCCAGCCAATTCTACCCCACTCAACTGGCCGTAGCGAAGGGATATCAACAAGTTGTATGGACAGATGACAATACACATGAGTACATAGAAGAGGCTGGATCCATGAACATCTTTACGCGTATCAACGATACCTTGCTTACGAGTCCTGTGAGTGACCGTATCCT
>NZ_CAMYKH010000012.1:36913-47882 GCF_947258935.1 uncultured Muriicola sp. | reverse complement strand
GAGTGACCGTATCCTCGATGGTGTTACCCGTAAAAGCGTGATAGATCTAGCAAAAGCTGAGGGGATCCCTGTAGAGATCCGCAAGATAAGGGTAGAAGAATTGGTGACAGCTTCAAAAAATGGCAGCCTTAAAGAAATATTTGGGGCCGGTACAGCCGCTGTAATTTCACCAATTTCAGGTTTTGGTCATAGAGATAAGGACTATACGCTGCCGGAAATTGAAAATAGTTACGCAGATCATTTAAAGAAACGCATTACGGATATTCAGTACAACAGAGCTGATGATCCTTTCAATTGGCGCTACCAGGTTTTATAAGAGATTTTAGTTGTCATATATATTAGAGCACACTTGTTGGGTGCTCTTTTATTTATCCAGGATACTCTTAATATTGGGTTTGAAATAATCCGGACCTTTTAATACTTTTCCATCTTCCCTGTAAATAGGTTGGCCATCTGCTCCCAACTTGCTCATATTGCTCCGCTGGATCTCCTCAAAAACCTCTTCGATAATGTGCTGCATACCATGTTCTAGTATTGTTCCGCACAAAATATATAGCATATCACCTAAGGCATCTGCCACCTCCACAAGATCATTATTTTCGGCAGCCTCATAATACTCCTTATTCTCCTCATCCATGAGATTAAATCGAAGCTGATTCTTTGCAGTACCTAAATNNNNTCTTTTTAATGTAGTTTTGCGCTAAAATATACATATGTTTAGTACAGGACAATTAATTTTCGCAGCCTTTTTTGTGTTTTTTTTTGCGATTGTAATCTTCCTTTCCTACAAAAAAGACAAGAAACTACATTCAAAAAATTATAAAGGAGTTAAGTGGGTGGGTATCGTGTTTATCTTATTCATAATTATCCTTTTTATTCTTAAGGAATGGCTCAAAAATTAACACTTATTTTATCTACACCACAAAAATCACTATTCTCACAACTTAAAATGGATTTCAATCGTATACTATAACAAATGCAAGTACTTTTGCGTTATAAGTTCAAAGAAATCCGATAAATGACAACCTTTTTTACCATTTTCTTTATTTTGGTCCTAGTAAATGCTGCTCTATTATCCTTTAGTATAGTCAGCAGCGGACGAAAACAAAACGATTTTTCTAAAGATAAATCTCAGGATTCCAAAGACAAGGTATTCCCATTAGATTTGTCGTCTTCAGAATACAGAAAAGCCATTTAGATTCCTATCTTTAGGAGATGAAACAATTTTTGCTGGTATTCCTTGGAGGTGGAATTGGTAGCGGACTTCGATACCTTCTAAGCAAAACACTCAACCCATATACTTCTAACTTCTTTATAGGAACATTTGGTGTAAATATCCTGGGCTGTTTGATCATTGGGATCATACTAGGATTATCTGCCAAATCTACTGCGCTTAGCAATAACACCATTTTGTTTATTACTATTGGTTTTTGTGGTGGTTTTACCACCTTCTCTTCCTTTGCCCTTGAAAATTACGGAATGTTGCGTGAAGGACAGATCACTTCTTTTCTTCTCTATACCCTAAGTAGCATAGTAGTAGGCGTCCTTGCCGTTGCCCTTGGCCTTTGGCTTTCAAAGATCCTCTGAGTCCACACCTTTTAATCCTTTATCATATAGGAGATTCTTTCAGTATACCCTATTCTTTTTGTGCAAAACAACATCTTCTTACACATAATGTTAAAACTCCCCTACAAAATCATCATATAGACAAATTATCAACTTATGAATGCCATACCCTAATTATTTAAGGGTATATTTTCAAATAATCATAAAAATTAAGATATATACCCCTATTTTTTTAGGGGTTATTTTATTTAAACTACTTTTGGCGCTTCAACAATAAACTAATACAATGAAAAAAGTAGAAGCAATTATTAGAAAATCAAAATTTGATGATGTGAAAAAAGCACTTCATGAAATTGAAGTGAACTTCTTTAGTTACTGGGATGTGACAGGAGTTGGCAATGAGAAACAGGGACATGTCTATAGAGGTATCTCGTATAGTACCACAGACATTCAGAGACGGTATTTAGAAATAGTAGTTTCTGATGATTTCCTGGAAAAAACCATCAAAACTGTTTTAGAATCTGCCTATACCGGAAATGTAGGAGACGGAAAGATCTTTGTCTCAGACGTAATAGAGGCCTATAGGATCAGAACTCAAGAGAACGGATATAAGGGTATCAATTAAATAAAGAAATAACTAACAAACAACTATTGAAAAATGGACGCAGGAATATTTACAGCTAACAACATATGGATGATGATTTGTACCGCACTGGTATTCTTCATGCACACCGGGTTTGCCTTTTTGGAAATTGGGCTTACACGTCAAAAGAACACAATCAATATTCTATTTAAGAACATCTTTATCATTACCGTAGGGTTACTGATGTACTACATTGGTGGGTTTAACCTAATGTACCCCGGTTTTGCAGATGGTTCCTTAGGTATTCTGGATTTTGCAGGTTTTGGAATAGCAGCTCCCGAAAATGGAATGACTCCCGAATATGCAGATGGTGGGTACACTTGGTGGACCGACTTCCTGTTTCAGGGAATGTTCGCCGCAACGGCAGCTACTATTGTTTCAGGAGCCGTGGCCGAACGAATGAAAATTGGACCTTTTATGATATTTACAATCATATATGTTGGATTGGTATATCCAATTGTAGGATCATGGCAATGGGGAGGTGGATTCCTTTCTACTCTAGGTGGTGACGAAGGTTTTTACGACTTTGCAGGTTCTACCCTGGTTCACTCTGTCGGAGGATGGGGAGCACTTATAGGTATCTATCTGCTGGGAGCTCGTATCGGTAAATTCAGTGATGAAGGTAAACCACAGGCAATCCCTGGACATAACATTCCGCTGGCAACCGCAGGGGTTCTGGTACTATGGTTAGGATGGTTTGGATTTAATGGTGGCTCTGTGCTCTCAGGTGATCCGGAACTAACTTCCCTTGTTCTTGTAACTACAAGTTTGGCAGCAGCAGCAGGTGGAGTGGGTGCTCTTATCCTATCTACTATACTTCACAAGAATTTAGATCTTACGATGTTCCTTAATGGTATCCTGGGAGGTCTGGTAGGTATTACTGCCGGCGCCGATCTTATGTCACCCAATGAGGCAGTTTTAATTGGCCTTATTGCCGGATTCATCATTGTTCTTGGGGTAGCATTTATCGATAGAATCAGATTAGACGATCCTGTTGGAGCTGTCACCGTTCACCTTATTTGCGGTATGTGGGGAACGCTGGCCGTTGGTATCTTCGGAGCCAAAGCAGGAGGCGACCAATTCTTGTACCAATTGGCAGGTGTTGGAGCCGCCGCAACTTTCTGTTCCTTAGCTGCCTTCATCATATTCTTTACCTTAAAGAAAACAGTAGGTATCAGAGTGTCTAAGGAAGAAGAACTAGATGGACTCGATTTACATGAGCATGGAATGGACGCCTATTCGGACTTTAGAATGAATCAACATTAAAATAAAAAGAACGGAGTGTTTTGCAGAACACTCCGTTCATAACATTTTCAAATATTTCAACTTAAAACAGTTATTAACATCCTATTAAAGGAAATTACAAACATTGAATTATGAAAACGATTATAAAAACAAATTACGCAAAAAATTTATTTCTCCTGGCCCTTCTCTTAATGGCAACGGCAACATTCGCACAGGAAGAAGAAACAACTGAAGTAAAGAAGTTCAGCCTTAGCGGAACTGTAGATGCCTATTACCGGGCTAATTTGAACTCAGCCAATTCTGGTGCCAATTACTCTGCCCCGGGAAGTTCATTTGCAAATTTACCTGGTTTTGCCCTTGGAATGGCCAATGTCATTGCCAGCTATGAAGGCGAAGATGTAGGTTTTGTGGCCGATCTGGTTTTTGGTCCGCGTGGTACGGATGCCATTTTTGCATCTCCGCTTTACTCGGCTACCGGGAATATTGTGAACCAATTATATGTGTATTGGAACGTAAGTGATAAAGTAACCTTAACCTTTGGGAATTTTAACACCTTCCTTGGTTATGAAGTAATTTCACCAGCAGGTAATTTTAATTACAGTACCTCATATCTTTTCTCATATGGGCCATTTAGTCACACCGGACTTAAAGCCGATTTCGATTTAGGAAGTGATTGGTCATTAATGTTGGCAGTAATGAATCCTACAGACATTACCGAATTTAACCCTAATGGAAAATATGCCTATGGGGCTCAATTGGGCTACAGCGGTCAGTATTTGAATTTAATTTCTGACGATGGTAATTTCGAAATAGATTACACCGGAGGATTTGATCTAAGCGAGGACTTTTACCTGGGCATCAATGCCGCTTATTTTGATGGGGCTGACGATACCGGATTTGCAGGTGGGGCTTTATATCCTCAGTACAAAACTTCAGAAACCTTTACTTTGGGTCTAAGAGGTGAATATTTTGTTGAGACAGGAGACTTTGGAGCCATCGGAACAGGTGTCGATGATTCTAGTGTATTGGCATTAACTCTAACAGGAAGTGCAACCATTGGCGACCTCATGATAAAGCCAGAACTTAGGTTAGATAATGCTTCGGATGACGCCTTCTTAGATACGGATGGTGCCTCTATGAAAAGCCTGTCTTCTTTTGTGCTCGCAGCAGTGTACTCTTTTTAAGCTATTATATTAGTTTTGTTTAGTTCGTTGAGTTGATTAAGCCCCGGCAAGATTGCCGGGGCTTTCTGATGGCACTACTTGAATGCCTTTACACCCGCAAATATTTCTATATCCAGCGCATTTTGACTGGGTACAATAGGGCAGGAATATTTTTTATTATAGGTACAATAGGGATTGTATGCCTTATTAAAATCAATCACTATTTCGTCACCTTCAGGGATCCTTAGATCTATATAACGCCCACCTTCATAAGTCTCATTTCCATTGGTAGCATCCGTAAAAGGCAGAAACAGATAGTCTTCATAACCTTCGTCCTCCTTCAATTCCTCATTTTGGTATACTTCCAGTTGGTATGAGTTTCCTTTAAGTTGAAAAGACACAATTCCAAAAATTACTTCTTTAGACATCCGGTCTGTGTTGGTGGGCATTAAAAAAGGTATAGCATCCGGGGTTCTGGTAAAAGTCGCATTTACCACAAATGTAGTATCTGGCTTAAAAAAATCTAAGCCATTAAAGTCCTTTCTATACCGATCTGGCAAAGGTGAAGTTACCGGATCCGAAAACTCTTTATTCAAATCCCTTTGAAATTCTATGATTGAAGTTAGGTCATTATTCGATGAAAGTACTGGCTCACTTTGATCATCATCATGGTATTTCTTCCCATCACCGCAGCCCAATATGAGCAAAAACAGACCGAGTATCACCCCTCTCATTAGAACGCTGTGTATCATATCCCTATTTGGTATCAAAAGTACAATTTAGGTTTTTTTTTGGCTAGATTTGATCAGCTTAATTAAACAGATATAACCTCTTTCTCTTATTGAATCATAGGTACGCCTGGTCAACAAACATTAAAGACCTCTGATAATGCAATTTTTGTATACTTCCTATATTAATTCCTTCAGGGGTCTTTCCAAAGAAGTATGGTGGCTGGCATTGGTAACTCTTATTAACAGGGCCGGAACCATGGTAATTCCCTTTTTATCCCTTTATCTAACTCAGGACAGAGGTTTTACTTTGGAAAATGTAGGTGTGATCATGAGCTGTTTTGGATTGGGTTCTTTAGTTGGATCCTGGTTAGGGGGAAAACTCACTGATATTTTCGGGTACTACAAAGTAATGTTTATTAGTCTCCTGCTAACTGGCCTTTTGTTTATATGGGTTCAGCTTCTTGAATCGTTCGTAGCTTTTTGTTTTGGAATATTCATCTTAATGGTTGTTGCTGACGCCTTTAGACCCGCCACCTTTGTTGCCTTGAGCGCCTATAGCAAACAGGAGAACAAGACCAGATCAGTTACCCTGATACGATTGGCGATCAATCTTGGCTTTTCGGCTGGACCCGCTATTGGGGGAGTCATCATTGCCTCTATAGGGTATTTTGGATTATTTTGGATAGATGGTATTACATGCATATTGGCAGGGATACTATTGCTCTTTGTGCTGCATCCAAAAAAGGTGAAAGAGGTTGATACCCTAAAAAATACATCTCCCAGTTCGGCTTACAAGGATACATCCTATTTGCTTTTTATTGGAGCCATGATCTTGTTTGGCTTTATTTTCGTTCAATATTTTTCCACTGTACCCCTTTTTTATAGCAGCGAACGCACTTTGAGCGAGTTTCAAATTGGCCTTTTATTGGCCATGAATGGGTTCCTGATCTTCGCATTTGAGATGCCTCTTATTAAATACTTAGAATCTCGCCCCTTTTCAAAGGTGACCCAAATAATCATAGGTCTTGTACTTACCGCTTTCAGTTTCTTTTTTCTAACATTCGGTTCATGGATAGGACTTCTAGTGATAGGAATGGTCTTTATGACTGTTGGAGAAATGATCGCTTTTCCATTTTCTAATGCCTTTGCCATGGATAGATCCAGAAGAGGCAAACAAGGCGAGTATATGGCACTCTACAGTATTTCTTTTTCCATTTCTCATATTTTTGCCCATAATAGTGGTATGTTATCCATAGCACATCTGGGCTTTAAATCTACCTGGTATGGTGCAATGATCATTGGTGTTCTGGGAATAATTCTATTGATGGGATTACGAATGCGTTTAAAACATAAAAGATAAAGATGAAAACAATCATTACCATTTGCATGATGCCGTGCCTTATTTTGATTTTGCTAATTGGATGCGGAGAAACCAACCAGAAGCAACCAGAAAAGTTGTTATATCCTTTACATGAAGTTATCTTGGAACCGAACCGCTATAACGTTGCCTTTCTTATAATGGACGGGACCTACAATACCGAGTTTACTGCGCCTTATGATATTTTTCAGCATACCCAATATAGGCTAGGCATCAAAGCAATGAATACCTTCACTGTGGCTAATACAAAGGAACCGGTCCGAACTTTTGAAGGGGTACGTATCCTTCCAGATTTTGATTATACCAGGGATTCTCTGCCACCAATAGACATTTTGGTAGTTCCCAGTGCAGAACATCATCTCAATACAGACCTGAGAGATAGTGTAATGATAAACTTCGTTTATAAGACTGCCCAGAAAGCGCAATTTGTTACCTCTCATTGTGATGGAGCATTTGTTCTCGCAAAAGCAGGATTGTTAGATTCTGTTATATCCACAACCTTTCCGAGTGACATAAACACATATAGGGAGATGTTCCCTACCCTTCGGGTAAAAGACAGTGTGCTCTTTGTTCACGACGGCAAGTATATTACATCCGCCGGAGGCGCTAAACGTTTTGAGGCCGCACTTTATTTATGTGAATATCTATACGGAAAAGAGATCGCCAATTCCCTGGCAAAAGGCCTAGTAATTCAATGGGATCTGGAGCAGGTACCTTCCCTTATTCTTCAATAATTTCGTAGCGTGCGTCTTTGAGATATTTATCAATGATCTTATTGTATTCAGGAGTGATCCGTAGTAAGGCAGTATGTTCCAAAGAATAGAGGGCCGACTTGTCTTTATAGCCATTCTTCAGCAATTCTTCAAGATAGAATAAGGCGGTCCCAAAATCTTCATACTTAGCGCTATCGGATATAATTTTGAGGTAACTATCAAACTCCTTGGGCGCTGTTATGGTCTTTACCATCCATAAATAACTTAGCGCTTCCTCATTTACCGGATTTTGAGCCAATTCCAAATTAATATTGTCTTCTATCAGGGCATTAATAAATCCCATGAGTCGCATTCCCATCTCCTTTTCTAAAGGATCAGCACTATTGCTGTATTTTCTGATCTCACCCATTTGATAATTCCACCACCCCAGGTTGTTATAGTTCAAAGTGAGTACGTCATCGTTTAAATTGTAGTCAAAATCGTACCTTATGAAATATTCTTTTTGGAAAATGCGTTTTTGTTTTCTATTCTGGATGGAGTATTCTTTTACTTTTGAGATCAGTTTTACACGTTTTTTTAACTCATCTAAATTCAGCAGGCCCTTAAACTTTGTTAACATCTCATCTCCAAGGTACATGGCTCCCAAATAGTCATTTGCGGTTACAAAATTATTTAAGGTAGAGAAATCCCGATTGTATATACTACTTATGAAAGTGGAGTCTTTTGGAATATTATTCTTATTCATTGATTTAAGCGTAAGTATCTCTACGGCTCTTTGCAGGTAAGAACTATCTGGCCATTCTGACCCTCCGTTAAAAACCAGCAGATAGTTATTCAAAATCCGTTTATCCATAAATTTCTTTACTGTAGAACTCATACTTTGTTCATCAGAAAGATCATTGAAATTAAAATCGGATCTGCCAACTATACCAACAAATTGAAAGGGCTTTTTGGGATCTATGAGTTCTTTATACGGAATGCCTGAACCAATGGAAATAACTCCTTCTACAGGCCTTATAATGGAGGGAATGATGGAGGCAAATTTGGCCCCATTTCCAAATCCCGCTGTATAAGTACGTTGCTTGTGAATTGGAAATAGGCTATAGACGGTATTGAACATCCGACTTGCGATCAGGGTATTCTGTACTATAGAAAGACTGTCTTGAATACTATTAGAAGCCGCCACAATATAGCCTTCCTTTTCCGCCACCTCCCGAAACATATGTATCACCTGTTTCCCTCTTCCTTGCATGTCCATAGCGAAAATAACGGGCCAGGTACCTACAGGCTCATAACTGGCAGGCAAATAGACAGCAAAAGTTTCCGGGATCGTATCATTGATCCTGATAGAATCTTGAATAACACCTTTCTTGATGATCAGATCTTGTCCCTGAAGCAGGAAAAGATCGCAAAAAGCGATCAGGGTAAAAAGAAGAATCATTTTTTTCATAGCAAACTATTCCTCAAAAATCTGGCCAAATTAGGATCATGACCCGCGAAAAGAAGTTCATTGTCCGAAATTCTGTTCATTATAACTAGCAGGATCTATTTAAAGATACCACCAATACTCTAAATTAAACAATATTTCTTATCCCTTTCTCTTTTTTATTGGAGCATCGGCCACCACATCAGACAAAATAATATGCGTCCGTGTTTCCCCATACAAGATCAGTCTATCTATGAATTTTTCGAGATGGAATTGATCTCGTAAGACCACCTCCATAATAATGTTCTCATTGCCAGTGATCCGATAGCAATTCACCACTTCATCCAGGGTAACCACCAATTCCAGGAAAGGTTTTAACTTCCCCATAAAGGCTTTTAATGTAATGATTGCTTTAAGTTGATACCCTGCCATGGCATGGGAAACTCTGGCATAATATCCATCTATAATTCCCAGGTCTTCCATCTTCTTAACACGTTCGGCTACGGCTGGCGGAGTAAGACCTACCTTCCTGCCAATACTGGCAAAGGATTCGCGAGAATTTTCTTGTAAGCATTGTAAAATTCCCCAGTTAAGATGATCTATCGCTGATTTCAAATTTTTTAACTACGAATTACTTAGTTTATAAAGCAAATATACAATATCTCTTTATTATCTAAAGCAATTTGCGATAAATAGCAGCTAATTTTAAGGTAATTAATTTTGCTGAAAAAGAATCATGTCCCACCAAAATCTTGGATCCTTACCGGTCTACCAAAAAGCATTGGAACTTTGCACCCTAAGCAGGGAGCTTGCATCTTTTGTTACCTACAACAAAAACATGCTTACATTGTACCAATCTCAAAGTCTTCGCGATCATATTGCAGACTCATTACTTACGGATGCTGTTTTGATCCCACAGCAAATAGCACGGGCAGAAACATCAGATTCTGTAAGTGACAGAATGAAGAGTGCGACCTTTATTGGGATCATGATCCGCAATATAAGTGCTTATTGCAAGGGCCTTGAACAAGACGGAGTTCGTGAAAAGGAATATCTTCAACTGTTAAAACGAGAGATCCGAATTTTCAGAAAATCCTTTAAAAAATGGCGCAAGTCTATTGCCCATTACGGACATCATTCTGAAACCTGGAATTTTAGAGAATATCTCGGCTAGGATTAAACTCATTCTTTTTAAACTCATCTTTTTAAAGCAGTCTGAAACTTAGCGCAGTAAGCTGACGCTTTGTTACATGTTTCGCCTATACTGGCCACCTACTTCAAAAAGCGACTGAGTAATCTGTCCCAAGGAGGAGAATTTAGAGACTTCCATAAGTTTCTCAAAGATATTCTCATTGTGTACAGCAGACTCCTGTAATTCCTGCAGGCCCTTCTGCGCTTTTTTCTTATGTAGTGCCTTCAGGCGTTGCAATGTCTTTAATTGCACTTGCTTTTCTTCCTCCGTAGCTCTGATAACCTCTACGGGAAGAATTGTAGGTGACCCTTTTGAACTTAAAAACGTATTAACTCCAATGATAGGATATTCACCATTGTGTTTTAAGGTTTCATAATGCAGACTTTCTTCCTGGATCTTGGAACGCTGATACATCGTTTCCATAGCACCTAAGACGCCTCCGCGTTCTGTTATACGGTCAAATTCTAACAACACGGCTTCTTCAACAAGATCTGTCAGTTCCTCTATAATAAAGGACCCTTGTATGGGGTTTTCATTTTTTGCTAATCCAAGTTCTTTGTTGATGATCAACTGTATGGCCATGGCTCTTCTTACAGACTCTTCCGTAGGAGTAGTAATAGCCTCATCGTACGCATTAGTATGCAAAGAGTTGCAATTATCATAGATTGCATAAAGTGCTTGAAGTGTAGTTCTGATATCATTGAAATCGATCTCCTGCGCATGAAGACTTCTACCTGAAGTTTGTATGTGATATTTGAGCATTTGAGCTCTGGGATCGGCACCGTACTTTTCCTTCATCGCCTTTGCCCAGATCTTTCTCGCTACCCTGCCTATCACAGCGTATTCAGGATCAACACCGTTGGAGAAGAAAAAGGACAGATTAGGTCCAAATTTGTTGATATCCATTCCCCT
>NZ_CAMYKH010000012.1:0-36887 GCF_947258935.1 uncultured Muriicola sp. | reverse complement strand
AGGTAAATCCGTTGGATAGCGTAAAGGCCAATTGAGTGATAGGATTGGCACCCGCTTCCGCAATATGGTAGCCCGAAATAGAGACTGAATAAAAGTTACGGACCTTATTTTCAATAAAATATTCCTGTACGTCACCCATAAGCCGCAAAGCAAATTCGGTAGAGAAAATACAGGTGTTTTGTGCCTGATCTTCTTTCAAAATATCGGCCTGTACTGTACCTCTAACTTCCTTTAAGGTCTTCTTTTTGATAGTCTCATAGACATCCGCCGGTAGTACCTGATCTCCGGTAACTCCAAGGAGCATAAGTCCTAGACCATTATTGCCTTCAGGCAACTTACCCGAATATGTAGGTTGACCTTCCTTACTGTCCTTTAGAAGTTCCTTTATCTTTTTGGCTGTCTCTTTCTCAAGTCCTTGTTCTACTATATACTTTTCGCAATTCTGATCAATGGCCGCATTTAAGAAAAATGCGAGTAACATAGGAGCCGGACCATTAATGGTCATACTTACAGAGGTCATGGGATCGGACAGATCAAAACCTGAATAGAGTTTTTTTGCATCATCAAGACAACAGATTGAGACTCCTGCATTTCCAATCTTTCCATAAATGTCCAGGCGTTCCCCAGGATCATGACCATAAAGTGTAACGGAGTCAAATGCTGTAGAAAGTCGTTTTGCCTTCAGATCAAGGCTAACATAATGAAAGCGTCTGTTCGTCCGTTCGGGCCCACCTTCTCCAGCAAACATTCGTGTAGGATCTTCTTCTGTACGTTTAAAGGGATAAAGTCCGGCCGTGTAAGGAAAAAATCCGGGAACATTCTCCTGCAGGGACCATCGCAACAGATCACCCCAGGCCTGATATCTCGGTAGAACCACTTTTGGGATCTGTGTATAAGACAACGACTCTGAATGGGTCTCAATATCAATTACCTTATCTCGCACTTTAAATTGGTAGATCGGCTCTTTATAACGCTGTACCTTAGATGCCCATTGAATAATTGTTTGCCAGTGATATGGGTCGAGGTTTAATTTATTCCTGTTAAATTCTGCAATAAGAAGTTTTAAAAAGGCTTTATGTTCTTCATGTACATCTTTTAAAAGCCCTTCCTCATCTAAGCCCACCTCCAGTATATATGGCAAGGTTGTTTCTTTGCTCTTCGTTTCATTTTCAGACACCACAGATAGAATGGTTTTATAGACCCCATAAAGCGTTTGTGCAGTGCTACTTTGTATATCTACTTGCAGATCGTACCCTCTATTTGCTTCTGCGATCTCTGATAAATAGCGAGTTCTGGCCGGCGGAATAATAAAGCGTTTTTCCGGTTCATCTATTGCCACAGTGAACTCAGACCGCAGTTCCGCTCCCGTTTTCTCTTCCAATTGCTGCATTACGGCCTTATAAAGACTGTTCATCCCCGGATCATTGAACTGAGAGGCAATAGTTCCATAAATAGGAAGAGATTCCGGTTCTACATCCCACAGGTTATTATTACGTGTATATTGTTTACGAACATCCCGGAGTGCATCCAGGGAACCACGCTTATCAAACTTATTTATGGCGACCAGATCTGCAAAATCTAGCATGTCTATTTTCTCTAACTGAGTGGCCGCACCAAATTCTGGTGTCATCACATAAAGCGACATATCACTGTGCTCCACGATCTCCGTATCGGACTGCCCTATTCCTGAAGTTTCAAGAATAAGAAGGTCGAATTCTGCCTGCTGGAGAATATTCAACGCATCTCCTACATATCTGGAAAGGGCGAGATTAGACTGGCGGGTTGCCAGCGAACGCATATATACCCGGTCATTATTTATGGAGTTCATTCGGATACGATCTCCCAAGAGTGCACCTCCTGTCTTCCGTTTAGATGGGTCAACTGAAACAAGACCTATGGTCTTTTCGGGAAAGTCGAATAAAAACCGGCGTACCAATTCATCGACCAAACTCGATTTCCCTGCTCCTCCTGTTCCTGTAATTCCAAGAACCGGCACCTTTTTTTTAGTTGGAGGTAATCCCTTATAGTGATTCTCAAAAGACTGCTGATCATTCTCTGCCAGACTAATTAAGCGAGCTATTGTAGTTATGTCCTTGTTCTTCAATGAGGTTAACAGATCTTTACCTTTTGGCAAGACCAAAGGGGGTGTAGGATAATCAGATTGCATTACCAGGTCATTGATCATTCCCTGCAATCCCATTGTTCTGCCATCATCGGGAGAATAGATACGGGTGATGCCGTATTTCATCAAGACCTCAATTTCTTTGGGTAATATAACACCTCCCCCACCTCCGAAGATCTTTATATGCCCTGCACCTCGTTCCTTAAGAAGGTCGTACATATAAGTGAAATACTCATTATGCCCCCCTTGATAGGAAGTCAAGGCGATTGAGTTGGCATCTTCCTGGATGGCACAATTCACCACTTCCAAAACAGAACGATCATGTCCTAAATGGATCACCTCTACTCCGGTTGATTGGATAATGCGTCGCATTATGTTGATAGCCGCATCATGACCATCAAATAGCGAGGCTGCAGTAACAATTCTGATCTTATTCTTCGGGATATAGGGTTTAGTTTGCTCCATTTCTAATAAACAGTCCTTTTCAAGGGTGCAATTTACGATAAATGCAAAAATTATTGATTTACATTTAGAATTTTATAATATTCTTCCTGTTATTTGGGTGTGGGGCCAATTGTACTAATTTTACGAACTTAAAGCAGCGACCATTGAAAGCAACCTTTCTCATTCATTGTCCAGACCAGACCGGCATTATCAGTACGGTAACTAGTTTCATTCAGGAGAATGGAGGAAATATTATATATCTGGACCAACATGTGGACAAGGAAGCCGGGGTATTTTTTATGCGTTTAGAAAGCGATTTTGCAGATTCTCAAAATTCCGAGACCAATCTTAAGGATCAATTTGATAAACGTATTGCCCGGACTTATAAAATGGAATGGAGCGTACATTTTGGGGATGAAAAACCTAGAATGGCACTTTTTGTAAGCAAGTACAATCATTGTTTATACGACCTCCTCAGTAGGTACTATTCGGGAGAATTAAAGGTTGAGATCCCTTTTATTGTCAGTAATCATGATGATTTAAAATACATTGGAACTCAATTTGATATACCTTTTTATCATATACCCGTAACGAAGGACAACAAGGCCAGGGCAGAAACAGAGCAATTGCAATTATTAAAGGATCATTCTGTAGACTTTATAGTACTAGCCAGGTATATGCAGATCATTAGTTCAACACTCATAGAGGAATTCCCTAATAAGATCATTAACATACACCATTCATTTCTCCCGGCCTTTGCGGGAGCAAAACCTTATCATGCTGCCTTTGATCGAGGTGTTAAGATCATAGGGGCCACCAGTCATTACGTAACTGAAGAATTAGATGCCGGACCTATCATTGAACAAGATACGGCCAGGGTGTCGCATGTGCATAAGGTGCACGACTTTGTGGATAAAGGACGTGATCTGGAGAAAATTGTTCTTTCCAGGGCTGTTCAACTGCATGTGAATAGAAAAACCATGGTTTACAACAATAAAACTGTGATCTTTTCCTAATTCCTTCACAAATAGGTTGATACTCCAGTCATTCGGTTTTTTATTCTTTGCTACGTTTATTTTTCATAAATTACTCCTCCATTCAAAAAGAATGCTATGATGTAAAGATTGAACCTGAAAAGGTTTCATTTGCATTCAAGAAGACCGAATTATATGACGAAAATAGCCGTTCTTGGTCCTATTCCAAGAGATACGATTTTTACACATCATGGGGAGACCATTAAGAAATATGGCTGTGTGACCCACCCCGTTATAGCCCTTGCTAAACTGTTTGGGAATGATGGTACGGTATATCCGGTATCTCATGTTCATGAGGTGGATTACGAAAATATTCTTGAACTCTTTAAGCCATACACAAATATTGATACCTCCTTTGTTTCAAGTAAATATGACAGAGGTACCGTTATTGAGTTAAAATTCGTAGATCAGAACAATCGTTTGGAGCGTCAAACGGCATGTATGAGACCTATAGTACCTAAAGACATTAAGGATATAGAGGAGATGGACGCCTATGTATTTATTCCTATTACCGACTTCGAGATTTCCTTAAGGACCTTAAAATTTATCAAAAAGAAAAGAAAAGGACTGGTTGTTTTTGACGCTCATGGACCTACTACCTCTATGGGAATGACCGGGGATCGCTACCGCAAATTTTGGGTAGATATGGATGAATGGCTGAAGTACATAGATATCTTAAAAATGAATCTCGAAGAATCACAAGCATGCTGGTTTAAGAGAGAGTATTCTGCAGAAGAGATGACAAGTTATGATGAAGAAAGAACAGAACACCTAGATGAGATGGCTGCCTATGTCCTTAAGAAAGGGGTTAAATTCTTTTATGTAACCTTAGATGCCAAAGGGTGTGTTTTCTATACTAAAGAAGGCAAAGACGTAAAAAAACAGTTTATAAAATCTGTCTATGTGGATCATGTGGTAGATACAACCGGTTGCGGAGACTCCTTTGCGGGAGGACTAGCCTATGGTTTTGCCGTTTACAATGATCCTGTTAAGGCCGCTCAGTTTGCGAATGCTTTAGGCGCCCTGCGTACTCAGGGTAAGACCTTTGATGTATTCAAATCTAAAGAAGACACTGAGGCCCTGATCTCCGAATATTACGACAGCTAGAGAAAACTACTTCTCTTTTCGCATGTCAAATACATCTATAAACCATTAATTATTAGTGTTTTTACGACAAAAAGTGACTTTTGAACTTAGAAAGTTGCAATAATTTAATCCTATTTCCGTTAGCTACATAAGTCCGTCAAAGGTAACTTTCAAAAAAAAACGTAAGTTACTCCCAAAAGGACCAAAAAAAATATTTTTTACCCGTATTATTTGAGTTAGTATTTTTGAGTTAGTTAGTTTAAAAAACCGGTGTAGTGGCCGGTTTTTTTATGCGTAAATCTCAACTTATATCCTTTTCTCTGAGCCTTATATTTTTTTCTTATACAAGCCATCAAAAAGAACGCTAACTGAATCTTCATCTTGTAGCACTTCCCATAGTTGCCGAATACTCTCATCTTCATTTAAAGTATAAGTGATCTGCTGTACCTGGGAAGTTCCATCTTCCCGTAATACAGCATCGGACCGCAGTATCATTTGGTTATTTACTCTTTTCCCTTTGAGTTTTAAAATGGTTCCGGCAACATCTAACCAAAGTTGCTCCCATTGTTCTGTTTTGGTATTATAGTAGTTGAAACTCGTTCCGGTGAAGTTTCCGTTTGCACTTGTCCAACTTTCTTTAATCACACATCCCCCATGTTCCTTTACAATTGTATTTTCTCCGGCTTTGGCGCCATTGGGCAAGGTGACATCCCAATTCCCAATCCAAAAATCAAATTCGGAATGAGCTTCCGTGCAACAAGCACAAGGTGTATTCTGAGCTACTGATATCGTGATAGAAAGAATCAGTATAAATCCTGTTATTATATTTCTCATTGAATTTTATAATTAGCTTTTTAAGATACAAAACCGTCCAGTGAATTTTGTGATTTTACTAAGCATTATTGTTCGAGTTGTTAAGGATATGCAACCAGAACGTTAAATATTAGATAAATAACCTCAATTTTAGCTGAATCCCCTATTCCTAAAAAACTAAAGAACCTATTCATACGTATCTTTATACAAAAGAAAATTACAATGGAAAACCAAAATTGCAAAGTTGGGGCAACTACCCATATAACAAGTGGATCTCATGCTTCTGATAGAGTAGAAAGTTTTTATAATTCCTTTGCTACTATGGCTTCAGATACTCAATATGTAGGAACACAAATGGGCGAGTTTTTTGATCGCAAAGCGCGTAGTCTAAAAAAAATACTCGAAGAATTGGTTTAGGAACCCGACTTCTTTTTTTTCAATTCATTACTCATTCCTTGTTGTAGTACACCAGCTTCTTCTGCTGCCTTTTCAGCAAAATCCCTCCCCCTGGAAGCATATAAGATACCTCTTGAAGAATTGATCAATAGACCAACTTTTTCGTTCAGACCAAAGCGGCATACCTCATCTAACTTGCCTCCCTGTGCACCAACGCCCGGAACCAATAGAAAATGATCCGGAACTATAGCCCTTATCTCTTTTAAATAGCTTGCTTTGGTAGCCCCAACAACAAACATCAGGTTTTCAGAATTCTTATAGGCCTTTGAAGTTTGCAGCACTTTTTTATATAATTCAGTTTTGTCTACTTTTTGAGTTTGAAAGTCGAATGCACCCGGATTGGAAGTTAAAGCAAGAAGAATTGTATGCTTGCTCTCAAATTCCAGAAAAGGTTCAATTGAGTCGCGACCCATGTAAGGGGCCACGGTGATTGAATCAAAATTTAGTGCTTCAAAAAATGCCTTCGCATAGCGGGTAGCTGTATTACCAATATCCCCTCTTTTTGCATCGGCTATCGTAAATATCTCGGGATACGAGTCATTCAGATATTCAATAGTTTTTGAAAGTGATTTCCATCCTTTAAGACCATATGCTTCATAAAAGGCCGTATTGGGTTTATAGGCAACACAGAGGTGGTGGGTTGCATCAATTATGGCCTTATTAAAAGCGAAAATAGGATCTGCTTCACTAAGGAGATGAGGAGGTATCTTCTCCAGGTCGGTATCGAGGCCGATACACAAAAATGATTTTTTGAGATAAATCTGCGCTACTAACTCCTCTGTAGTCATAGGGTATTAAAAAATTTCAGAAGCCTCCTTTAATTTTTCAGTATTGTCTACGAGCATTAGCTCGTCTATGATCTTTTGAATATCGCCGTTGATAATATTCTGAAGATCGTATAGCGTAAGCCCAATCCTATGGTCTGTAACCCGTCCCTGAGGATAGTTATAGGTCCTTATCTTGGCAGATCTATCACCACTACTTACCTGTGAATTTCGCTTGGCAGAATCCTCTTCCTGTTTTTTCTGCAATTCCATATCGTACAAACGAGACCGCAGTACTTTAAAGGCCTTTTCTTTGTTCTTGTGTTGCGACTTTTGATCCTGGCATTGTGCCACTAATCCGGTAGGGATATGGGTTAGTCTTACTGCAGAATAGGTAGTGTTCACAGATTGTCCCCCGGGTCCTGAAGAACAGAAAAAATCGACTCGTACATCTTTTGGATCTACCTGTACATCAAAGTCCTCCGCCTCTGGCAAGACCATAACGGTAGCGGCACTGGTGTGCACCCTGCCTTGTGTTTCTGTTTGAGGAACCCTTTGAACGCGATGCACTCCGGCTTCAAATTTTAAGGTGCCATATACGTCATCACCTGTTATTTCAAAATGGATCTCTTTGTATCCTCCACTGGTTCCCTCGCTTAAGTCAATAATATTTGTTCTCCAGCCTTTAGACTCACAGTATTTTGCATACATTCTGTATAGATCTCCTGCAAAAATACTCGCCTCGTCACCACCTGTACCTGCTCTGATCTCCATCACCACATCTTTGGCATCTTCTGGGTCTTTTGGGATCAGTAAAAATTTAATTTCGTCTTCTAACAGCGGCAGAGCTGCTTTGGCTTCATCCAATTGCATTTTGGCCATTTCAATCATCTCAGGATCAGCCCCGGCAGATATGATCTCCTCTGCTTCTTCAAGATTGTTCTTTAACTCAATATAAGTGTCTCTTTTATCTACTAGGACCTTGAGGTCCTTGTATTCCTTGTTTAATTGAACGTATCTTTTTTGATCTGTAATAATATCAGGTTGTATGATAAGGTCCGAAACCTCATCAAAACGCTGCTTTATAATATTTAATTTATCTATCATGTTCTTTCTTCCCTTACGCGGCTAATTTACAACATTTAGGAGCAATAGTTGATAATAAATTAAATGGCATCAAATAGAAAACCGCACCAATTGGCCCATTTTAAAGGAATCGCCATGGAAGTAATCTACTACAGGAAGAAGTTAACTTTATGAGAGGAGTTACTCAAATACCCGTAAAATATCCCCATTCAACTCAGTGTTGAAGATCTTAAGTGGATTATTTGTAATGGTATTCAAGGGGGTTCCATTCTGAGAGAACCGGGAACCATGGGTAGAGCAATAGAAAATTCCTCCATCGTCGTCAATAAAACGCACCTGATCTGTCTGTTGATGACTACATATCTGGCTTGCAGCAATGAAATTGCCTTGAAGGTTCTTAACTACCACAACCTCATTCTTTAGAATAAAGTCCCCATTATTCTGTAGTTGGGCTCCTTCACTAGAGGTTAGGTCGATCGTAAAATCAACCCCTGTTGGGATTGGCAGGCCACCCTCATTATCCTTGGAACATCCTTGTACACAAGGAAAGGTTAGAGCAAATGCGGCTCCCGCACCAAGGGTTCTTAAAAATGCTTTTCTTTCCATAACACAAGATTTCTTTTTAAAAGAACGCAGCATTAAAAAGAATCGTATGTCTTAGTAGGTAAAGGTGCCAAATTCACTATTGATCGTGAGCTTTTTGGCAGGATGTGCCTCTACCCTTCCTATAACTTGAGCCGGGATATTAAAACCTTCAGAAATAGCAATAAGATCGGCTGCTATATCCTCATTTACATACAATTCCATGCGGTGTCCACAATTAAATACCTGGTACATTTCCTTCCAGTCTGTCTTAGATTGTTCCTGAATAAGTTTAAACAAAGGAGGAATTGGGAATAGATTGTCCTTGATGATATGAAACTGATCTATGAAGTGTAATATTTTTGTTTGTGCGCCACCACTGCAGTGCACCATCCCATGGATATCTTTTGCGTCAAATTGTTCCAGCATCTTTTTGATCACGGGTGCATAGGTACGAGTTGGGGAAAGAACCAATTTACCAGCGTCTAGCGGCACATTTTCAACATCTTCTGTTAGTCCTTTCTGACCCGAGTACACCAAGTCTTCAGGGACAGAGGGATCATAACTTTCGGGATATTTTTTTGCCAGTACTTTAGAAAATACATCGTGTCTGGCAGAGGTGAGCCCGTTACTTCCCATACCTCCATTGTATTCCGCTTCATAGGTAGCCTGTCCAAAGGAAGCCAGGCCTACGATGACATCACCGGCCTTAATATTGGCGTTGTCTATTACTTTCTCTCGTTTTATACGCGCTGTTACCGTTGAATCTACTATGATGGTCCTAACAAGATCACCCACGTCCGCAGTTTCGCCTCCTGTAGATTGAATATGTACTCCATAGTTTGCCATTTCCTTGATCAATTCTTCAGTACCAGATATGATGGCTTCTATAACCTCTCCGGGAATAAGGTTCTTATTTCTCCCAATGGTTGAGGAAAGCAAAATATTTTCAGTGACTCCCACACATAAAAGATCATCCAAATTCATGACCAGGGCATCTTGTGCAATCCCTTTCCAGACAGACAGATCCCCTGTTTCTTTCCAGTACATATAAGCCAGGGAAGATTTGGTTCCAGCGCCATCGGCATGCATCACCAGACAATATTCCTTATCGTTGGTCAGGGTGTCTGCTACTATTTTACAAAAAGCCTTTGGGTAGAGTCCTTTGTCAATATTCTTAATGGCCTTATGCACATCTTCCTTAGAAGCGGAAACTCCACGTTGGTGATATCGTTTACTAATGGGCGTACTCATGGGAAATTATTTACAGCAAAAATAGGGGAATGTTATAAAATCTGGGTAAGCCCGAAAGGCTTTCTGCACAGTTTTTAATTTATTTAATAAATAAAAGCTCCCGGTATTTTGCCAATGGCCAACTCTGGTCATCTACGAGTTGTTCTAATTTATCGCAATGGTAACGGATATCATTAAAATACGGCTTAACATCATTGCAATAGGCCATTGCCTTCTTATGAACATCTTGGCCGGCGTTGGCCTTTTTACGAGCTTCTATCATGGCATCCGATTTTTTCTTAGTAGCACCCAAATGAGTAGATAGTTCTTCCAGGATTGCCAATTGGCCTTCCGCCATTTTTTTATAGCCAGCTCCAAAAACCTCTTTGAGGCCCTTTACATTTTCTATGACTTGATTCTGATAAGTAATAGCCGCAGGTATAATATGCGTATTGACAAGTTCATTAAACACCCTTCCTTCGATCTGTGTTTGCAAAATATAATTCTCCAGATCTACTTCCTGTCTGGCGCGCACTTCTACCTCACTCATTACATTCATATCCTTGAAGAGATCGAGGCTTGCTTTTGCAGTTAAAATATTCAGGGCTTGTGGGGTAGTTTTATTGTTGCTTAGCTTTCTTTTAGCAGCCTCTTTTTGCCAGGCTTCACTATACCCATCTCCATCGAATCTAATTCTTTTAGAAGATTTTATATACTCCCGGAGTATGTTAAAAATAGCTTCGTCCTTTTTTAGGCTCTTCTTATCTACAAGGGCATCTACTTCTTTCTTAAAGTCGATGAGTTGTCTTGCCACAATTGTATTAAGAACGGTCATTGGTTTGGCACAATTCACTTTGGAGCCCGCTCCCCTCATCTCAAATTTATTTCCGGTAAAAGCAAAAGGTGAGGTACGATTTCGATCTGTATTATCTAACAAGATCTCAGGAATCTTCCCAACTACATTTAATTTTAGTTCCGTTTTTTCCTCCGGAGACAGTTTTCCTTTAGAAACTCCCTCTAATTCGTCTAATACGCTAGACAATTGCTTCCCTATAAAAATTGAAAAGATGGCAGGCGGTGCTTCATTAGCCCCAAGACGATGATCATTACTGGCAGAAGCTATGGAAGCTCTTAATAATTCCTCATATGTATCCACAGCCTTAATTGTATTTACAAAAAAGGTAAGGAACTGCAAGTTCTTCATCGGAGTAGAACCCGGGCTTAAAAGGTTTACTCCAGTATCAGTAGCCAGGGACCAGTTGTTGTGTTTACCGGATCCGTTGATCCCCGCAAATGGCTTTTCATGAAAGAGCACTTTAAAGTTATGACGGTCTGCAACTTTTTCCATCACATCCATTAAAAGTAAATTGTGATCTACTGCCAAATTGGCTTCTTCAAAAACCGGAGCAAGTTCAAACTGATTGGGTGCTACTTCATTATGTCTTGTTTTTACCGGAATCCCTAATTTGGTACATGCCATTTCCAGATCCTTCATAAAATTGAGGGCTCTTAGAGGTATTACCCCAAAGTAGTGATCATCTAGCTGTTGTCCTTTCGCCGCAGAATGGCCTACCAAAGTTCTGCCTGTAAGGACCAGATCTGGTCGGGAATTGGCCACGGACTTGTCTATTAAAAAATATTCTTGCTCCCAGCCCAAGGTGGCCATCACTTTATTTACATTCTTATCAAAGTATCTGGCCACTGCTGTTGCAGATTCATCCACAGCATGTAAAGCCCTTAGCAAAGGTGCCTTGTTGTCTAGTGCTTCTCCGGTATAAGCAACAAATATTGTAGGTATACAAAGAGTTGTGCCGTAGATAAATGCAGGTGAAGTAGGATCCCAGGCTGTATATCCTCTGGCTTCAAAAGTATTTCGAATACCTCCACTGGGAAAGCTAGATGCATCCGGCTCTTGTTGAACCAACTGACTCCCTCCAAATTTTTCAAGGGCCTTACCATCTGGTAAGAGATCAAAAAAAGCATCGTGCTTTTCAGCCGTAGCCCCGGTCAAGGGCTGAAACCAATGTGTATAGTGTGTAGCTCCTATGGACATAGCCCATGCCTTCATGGCTTCTGCGATCTGATCTGCAATCTTTCTGTCTATCTGAGATCCTGTTTGTATGGCGTTCTTTACACTATTCATGGCATCCTTTGTAAGGTATTGCATCATGCGATCCGTGTTAAAAACGTTCACTCCAAAGGCCTCAGACCTTCGCGTATTTTCCACTACTGAAATCTCTTTATGTTGAGAACTTTGAAGGATGGCATTGAATCTTATATTGGACATTGTCAGCAAATTTATTTATCTGGAGGCAAAATTAAACATTTCATAGATATCCCCCCTAAAAATATCATTTTATATAATTTACCCTATAAAAAAAAGGGGTGTTAATAATTATGTCGATTTTATTGATAAATACCCCCTATTTTTTAATGGATGTATATAAAATAATTTATTTTTGGAGATCGTAAAAAATTAACTAATAAGATTATGAGCAAGACAAAATTAGAATACATCTGGTTGGATGGGCATGAGCCAACTCAAGAACTACGAAGTAAAACTAAAATAGAAAATGATTTTAGTGGAAAACTGGAAGATTGTCCAATCTGGTCTTTTGATGGGAGCTCAACAGAACAAGCAGTAGGAGGATCCTCCGATTGCTTACTAAAACCTGTTGCGATATACCCGGATCCGGAAAGAAAGAAGGCATTTTTAGTAATGTGTGAGGTTTTAAGTGCCGATGGCTCTGCTCACCCATCAAATCATCGTGCACAAATTGATGATGATGATAATGATTTCTGGTTCGGTTTCGAACAAGAATATTTCTTGATGGATACTGAAACTGATTTACCGTTAGGGTTTCCACGAGGAGGATTTCCCGGGCCTCAGGGTAAATATTATTGTTCTGTAGGTGGAAGGTATACCTGGGGACGCGATTTTGTTGAGGAGCATATGGATATCTGTATAGCTGCCGGCATCAATTTTGAAGGTATCAACCAGGAAGTAGCACCCGGACAATGGGAATTTCAGTGCTTTGCCAAAGGTGCCAAGAAAGCAGGTGATGAAATCTGGATCGCCCGTTATTTATTAAATAGGCTCACAGAAAAATATGGCTACTATATTGAATTACATCCAAAACCTGTTAAAGGAGATTGGAATGGTTCAGGAATGCATGCCAATTTCTCTAATACAACATTGAGAACATGTGGTTCCAAAGAGGTCTATGAGCAAATATGTGAAGCATTCAGGCCTGTTGCTGAAAATCACATAGATGTCTACGGTGCTTTTAATGATGAAAGACTTACCGGACTTCACGAGACGGCTTCTATTAAAGATTTTAGCTATGGCGTATCGGACAGAGGTGCTTCCATTAGAATTCCTATTATTACTGTGGAAAATGGATGGAAAGGATGGTTGGAAGACAGAAGACCTGCTTCTAACGGAGATCCATACAAAATTGCCGGTAGAATTATTAAAACCGTAAAGTCTGCGAACATAGGTGTTACCGCCTAAAAGCAAATTTTAATTTACATAAAAACCGTTTTTGGGGAATCCCGGAAACGGTTTTTTATTTTGTTGCAGGACTTGCTTAAGAAATCCCAAAGATCTTTTTAACTAAGAGTAAAATAAAGAAAGGCAGCGTATCCCACTAGTAATATTATACCGTCTCGCCACCCCAGCCGCAGCCCTTTTGGAATAAACACCAAAGGAAGGACAAGAAAAGCAAATCCCAACATCCAAAATATATCACTGGTTAATAGTCCCTGATCTATTACCTTTATGGGCGTTACAAGTGATGTAATCCCTAAAACTGCCAATAAATTAAATATATTGGACCCTATTAAATTACCTAAACTTATAGCTTTTTCCTTTTTTAAAATAGCTATGACCGAGGCAGCTAATTCCGGGATACTGGTACCAACAGATACTATGGTTATTCCAATGATTCGTTCGCTTACCTGATAAAATGTGGCCAGCCCTATGGCTCCCGTGATCAGAAATTCGGATCCGGCCCAAAGTCCAACTCCCCCCAGCCCCAGGAACAAAACTCCCTTGTACAAAGGAAGTGGCGCAATATCTTCGTGTTCTTCTTCAACTACTGCGGGTTTCTGGAATCTTAGCAGAAAGACAAGAAACAAAAAGAGTGCCACTAGCAAGATAGTACCCTCATATGCTACCAGTACCCCATCGTAGTATATAAAAAAGAAAAATAATAAGGAAGCCGCCATCATTACAGGCCAATCTGTAATATAAAAGGCTTTCCGTACATCTATAGGTGCTAAAAGTAGAATGATCCCTAACACCAGGCCAAGGTTTGCAATATTGGATCCAACGACATTACTAAGCGCCAGATCCGGAAAACCTTCCAATGCCGCATTCACACTTACGATCAATTCCGGTGCAGAGGTAGCAAACGACACAACGGTCATCCCAATGATAAACCTGGGAATATTGAGCCGTAGCGAAAGTGACACTGCCGACTTTAATAACCAATTGCCTCCTAAGATTAAAAGAAGTAAACCAAGAATGATGAAAAATACATTCAAAAGGAAAGTAGTTTCGTTAAAAATACTATGCTAAATCAATTTGTCCGTAAAAAGTACAAAAAACCATACAAACTAGTTTTATAGTTTTTTAACTATTTATTTAGTTTTTCAACTATTTTTTTAGTTTATATTTGATCAAACAAAATTTACTATGCAAAAGCTTACTAACAAGGAGGAAGAGATCATGAAGATCTTATGGCGGTTAAAAAAGGCATTCGTAAAGGAGATCCTTGCCGAGATGAAGGAAGATAAGCCTCATTATAATACACTGTCTACCATTGTACGAAATCTGGAAGATAAAAAGTACGTAGGCTATGAAGCTTTTGGGAACACACATAGGTACTATCCCCTTATTCCAAAAGAAGCCTATAGAAAACAGTTTGTAAATGCAACTATAGCTGACTTTTACGACAATTCTTATAAAAGTCTGGTGTCTTTCTTTGCGAAAGAAGAGAAGATCTCGGTAGCAGAATTAAAGGAAATCATTAAGCTCATCGAAAAGAAAAAGTGATGGAAACAGTATTTGTATACATATTAAAATCGTCCGGGATCCTGGGTATATTCTATGCCGTCTATCTATTTTTCCTGCAAAAGGAAACGTTGTTCAAAGAAAACAGGCGTTTTTTACTCATTGGTATTTTTTGTGCCTTGCTTTGTCCGTTTCTCACTATTCCGGTATATATAGAAATGGTTCCAACCTCGTTTACACAAATTGTCTCTAACTCATCATCTCCTTCGGTAGCTTTTCAAGAATCGGGCTTAGATCTATGGTTGATTGCCACAGTGCTTTATATCGCAGGAATGCTATTTCTATTGGGACGGCTTGGCATACAAGTGTTCTCCTTACGATCTGTATTTTTACATTCAGCCAACAAAACAAAACGTGGAGGCCTGGTTTATATTGAAACATCCAGAAAAATAGCTCCGTTCTCATTCTTCCATTATATCGTTTACAATCCATCCTTATATAACGAAGTAGAATTAGAAGCCATTTTAGCTCATGAAAGAGCTCATTGTTCGCAAAAGCATTCTTTGGACATCCTTATCAGTCATCTTATAACCGTGGTACTTTGGATAAATCCTATGAGTTTTTTATATCGAAATACCATTCGACAAAATCTGGAGTTTCTGGCCGATGCCAGTGCAACTACCACCCTACCCTCTATAAAGAAATATCAATACGCGTTATTAAAAGTTTCAGGGCATGCGTTGCCCATCCCTATCGTCAATCAATTTTATAATTCATTAATCAAAAAACGAATCGTCATGTTACAAAAATCACAATCAAAAAAAGCGAATATGTTGAAGTCGGCCCTGGTACTTCCTGCCCTTGCCCTCTTCCTCTTCAGTTTTAACACTAAAGAGATCTATGTGCCTAATAGTGCTTCTACAGAAGTTAATTGGTTAACTCTTGACTCCGATAAAAAAATAGAGGTAAAGATCACCAAGGACACATCAGATGCCGAATTGGAAAAAATTAAGCAGGATATGACCAAGGAGGGAATTGATTTCTCTTATACCGTAGTGCGAAATGCTAAAAAAGAGATCATTACGCTAGATGTTGATATGAATTCTAAGAAGAGCGAAGGAAAAGAATTTCATGGATCATCGAGCTTTGACAATGATGGGGACCCAATAGACCCGGTTACTATTGTTTTTGATCCTGAAGGTCAATTAATGTTCATGGGAGGAGATGATGACATGGAGTTTGGTTCAAAATCTATGAAAACAAAGATGAAATGGGTCATGGAAGAGGATTCTGAAATTACGGAAGAGATGATGGAGAAGATGGAAGATGAAGGTATTGTGGTAATCAAAGTCACCGAGGATGAAGAAGTAACAACTGATGAAAAAGGAAATGTCACCAAAAAAATAAAGGTCAGGAAGAGTGGAGATGATGAAGATGAACAAAGAATCATTGTAAAAAGGATCAAAGGTGGCGATGATGATGACATAAAGATCATTACAAAGAAATTAGTTATTGGAGATGATGGGGAGGAAATGGAGCTACATGAAGGTGGCGAACATGAAAAACACATAAAGGTGATAAAATCCGAAGGTGGAAAAGATAAAAATGTCTTTATCATAAAAGACTCTGATGATGAGGAAGATATTGAGATCATTGAAGGTGAAGGAGAGGCATTTTTCTTTTTGGATTCTGAAAAAGGTGAAAAACCTCTTTATATAATTGATGGCAAAGAAGTAAACGAGAAAAAGTTTAAGTCCCTATCTCCTAAGGATATCGCCACTGTAAATGTCTGGAAAGGAGACAAAGCAATTGAAAAGTATGGTAAGAAAGCCAAAGACGGGGTGGTAGAAATTACCACCAAAAAGAATTGAATGTGAGGGTCAAGTAAGAAAACAACTAACAACAACCTGAAAAAAACCGATCACCTGCCTGATCGGTTTTTTTGAATTAAAAAGATGAATACTTAAGAAAAGCGTATTTTTTATTCATTTTCTGTCTACAAATTGAAAAAAAAGTTCAAAATCGCCCTACAATTATTACAGTATGAAAGAATTAATGATAATATCTATTACTATTTAAAACAAAGTTGTAGATACAAAGTTTTAATATAGAATAGTATTTATCATTTTACTTACATAAATGTATGTAATTTTATTAAAAATGATTGTTTTCCTTGGTGCGATAAGGGTGCTTTTCTATCTTCTTCAAATATTATAAAACAAAAGACAACATCACTTTAAAATAAAACTATGATCGCACTAGCTAAATTAATCCTTCAGGTATTTATCTTACTAATTAGTATGCTCTTATAAAGATCGCCGGAAATAGGTTTTAAAAAACTTCGTAAGAATACCTATTTTTGGAACATGGGAAAGATGATATTTAAGATACTTGCCAAAATCAACAAATTAGTACTTCCATCGTTTTCTAAAAGACGATTAGATCTTTCCAGAGCCAGTAGTGTTCAAATGGCTCTTATAGGCTGGAGGTACTATATCACCACCAGGGCATTAGATTAGAACCGCATTAAGGATTTTACCTCATAACCAACCAATTTTGCAGCACCTTGGAGCGCTGTAATTTCCAGGAGGAAGTTACACTGAACAACCACCCCGCCAAGGGCTTCAACAAGTTTGCAGGTAGCCTTTGCGGTTCCCCCGGTGGCTAATACATCATCGTGAACCAATACCTTCTCGCCTTTTAGAATAGCATCTTCATGGATCTCTAGTGTATCTGTCCCATATTCGAGGTCATAAGTATGACTAATTTTCTTATACGGTAATTTCCCAACTTTTCGTACTGGTACGAATCCGGCTTTGAGAGCTACCGCTAAGATCGGGCCGTAAAAAAATCCTCTGCTTTCCATCCCAACCACTTTATCTATCTTTTGATCTCCAATAAAATCTACCAAGGCGTCGGAAGCCGCTTTCAGCGCCTCAGGATCTTTTAACAAAGGGGTAATATCTTTAAAACTCACCCCTGGTTTAGGGAAATCGGGGATGTCTCGCACAAACTTCTTAAAATCCATCTATTTGGTTTCGCTTAATTTTGCCCTAAATGTAAAAAGAAATATATTTGCAGCCCATTAGAAGTACCGAGCAGCACCTATAATGAGTTTTATTTAGAAAGAAAGTATAAAGGCCTCGTAGCATAACTGAATAATGCACTTGATTACGGCTCAAGAGATTACAGGTTTGAATCCTGTCGAGGTCACTACAATCAGAAAGTCCATTACGCAAGTAATGGATTTTTTGTTTTACGGAGCCCCGGAAGCCCTGGCTTTCAGGTGGCGGAGTAAAATAAAAAACAGCGCGTCAGCGATGGACTTTCTATTTGCAAAGGGGAGCTCAAAGGCTCACGAGTGAAACGAGTAATCCTGCTTGTTTTAAAAAGCTGAGCCATGCCTACGGCATGTAAACCTGCCTGTGCGGAGGCACGGATAACATATCCGCATAAGCGATGGACTTTCTATTTGCAAAGGGGAGCTCAAAGGCTCACGAGTGAAACGAGTAATCCTGTTTGTTTTAAAAAGCTGAGCCATGCCTACGGCATGTAAACCTGCCTTTAGGGAGGTACGGATAACATATCCGCATAAGCGATGGACTTTCTATTTGCAAAGGGGAGCTCAAAGGATCACGAGTGTAACGAGTAATCCTGTTTTGTTCAAAGCGAGCCCTGCCTGCCTGTCCTCCGTACGAGACTTCGGAAGGCTGGCCGGTTTATCTGCCGTAGGCAAGGCAAGCAGGTTTGTCAGTAACATTATGCGAAGCGAAATGAATCCTGTATGCTTTTTAAAAGAAGTACTATCTATGGCAAACGGTTGGTCATCCTTTGAAATTCCTACTCAAACATCAAACTAATAAACTCCGCCACACATGCAGGTTTTTCTGATCCCTTTATCTCCACTTCACAATTCCAGGTGATCTTAAGACCATTTTCTCCATAATCTTCAATCTTTAGTACGCGGCCATTTAAACGAACTCTACTATCCACCAACACCGGACTAGGGAATCGAACTTTATTCAAGCCGTAGTTAACACCCATCTTGGCCGACTTTACCAGTATACTATCTCCCAACAGCTTGGCCAGAAGGGAAACCGACATAAAACCATGAGCCACAGGTTTTTTAAAGGGGGAGTATTTGGCGGCCTTCTCTACATCAATATGGATCCATTGAAAATCCATAGTGGCTTTCGCAAAGTCATTGATCATTTCCTGGGTAATGGATAGCCAATCCCCTGTTGGAATTGTCTTACCCTCCAGCTCTCTAAATGCTTTAAAATCTTTAACTTCAAGTTTTGCCATGGTTTCTATTTATCGTGATGTTCCTCCGTCTATTGTCAAACAGATCCCGGATACAAAACGCGCCTCATCCGATGCCAGATACAAATACCCATAAGCAATATCAATAGGCTCTGCTACCGTTTTCAATGGGATACTTGCCTTGATTGCCGCAAAGTGCTCCTCAGGAATCTTATCTACCATATCCGTCATCGTAAATCCGGGCGCAATCGCATTTGCAGTGATACCATATTTTCCAAATTCAACCGTCCAGGTTTTAGACATAGCAATAACACCGGCTTTGGTTGCCGCATAATTCGTCTGCCCAAAATTACCTCGTAAGCCAACATTAGATGCCGCACTTACTATTCGTCCATATTTACTGGCTTTCATATACGGAATAACGGCCTGGGTACACAAGAACACGCCCTTCAAATTCACGTCAATAACGGCATCCCATTCTTCTTCGCTCATCTTTTCTAACGTTCTGTCCCTGGTTATTCCTGCATTATTAATAAGGATGTCTATTTTTCCATATCTCTTGTGTATGGTACTAAAAAGGCCCTCAATGGCTTTCTTATCCGTGACAGAAACCGAATGAAATTCAGCTTTACCCCCATTAGCGTTGATCCCGTCCGAAACTTTCTGCCCCTGAGGCAGCAGATCCAGGATAATGACCGTGGCACCTTCTTTAGCAAAGAGTTCGGATATCGCCTGCCCTATTCCCCTTGCACCACCTGTAATTATGGCTATTTTATCTTGTAGTCTCATTCATCAACTAATTTAATGTTTACATTTTTACCACTAATTTGCCCTTTACTTTCCGGTCCATCATCTCCTGCAATGCCTTTGAAGTATCCTCAAGGTCGTATATTTTATGAATGTGAGGTCTAAGCTTTCCCTCTCCATACCATTTCATTAAAGTCATTGCATTCTCCATATTGGCCTTTGGATCCTTCATCGCAAAAGTGCCCCAAAAAACGCCCACAAGGGAAGCTCCTTTTAATAATGCAAGGTTCAAGGGGATCTTTGGTATGTTCCCCGCTGCAAATCCTACCACAAGATATCTTCCTTCCCAGGCCATCCCCCTAAAAGCTGATTCGGTATAATCTCCGCCAACAGGATCGTAAATAACATCAACGCCTTTTCCATTTGTGAGTTCTTTGATTGCCGACTTTAAATCTGTTTTACTATAATTAATGGTCTGGTCTGCGCCATATTCGCGACACAATGCTAATTTATCATCAGTGGAGGCTGCAGCAATAATGTTGGCTCCCATCAACTTTCCCAGTTCAACCGCGGCAAGGCCAACTCCTCCGGAAGCCCCTAAAACCAGTAAGGTCTCCCCTTGCTGAAGTTGAGCACGATCTTTTAGCGCATGATACGAAGTTCCATAGGCGATCATAAAGGAGGCCGCTACCGGAAAATCCATGTTCTCTGGTTTTCGGAAGCAGGCGTTTGCCTGCACCACTACTTCTTCTGCCATGGCGCCAAAGGTCACAAAGCCAAAAACGGCATCACCAATTGCAAGGTGTTTCACCCCTTCTCCTACGCTTTTTATAATTCCCGCAAAATCACTGCCGGGAGTAAAAGGTAGTTCCGGTTTAAATTGGTAAAGTCCCTGAATAATTAAAGTATCCGGATAATTAATGCCGCAAGCTTTTACCTGCACCACCACCTCGTTTTCCTTAGGACTTAAGCCATCCATCTCTTCTAAAACCAAAGATGAGGGTGGTCCATAAACCTTACAACGTATTGCCTTCATCACTTTTTAATCTTCAATTACTTTCAAGACCAATTTACCCAGTTTGTCTCCTGAGAATAATCGCTTAAATGTTTCGGGGAAATTCTCTATTCCTTTATAAATATCTTCACGAGCCTTTATTTTTCCTTCTGCCATCCAGCCACCCAGAATTTTAGCTCCCTCAGCATATCTTGGCGCATAGTCAAAGACAACCATGCCCTGCATGGTGGCCCTATTCACCAAAAGAGACAGATAGTTGCTAGGACCTTTTACTGCCAGTTTATTGTTGTACTGAGAAATGGCACCGCAGATCACGATCCTGGCGTGCATCCGCAATCTGGTTAAGGCAATATCTAAAATATCACCCCCTACATTGTCAAAATACACATCGATCCCTTTTGGACATTCTTCTTTTAATCTGGTAGCTACATTTTCATTTTTATAATCTATACAAGCATCAAATCCCAATTCATCTACTACATAACTACATTTGTCTGCACCGCCTGCTATCCCAACTACCCTGCACCCTTTGATCTTCGCAACTTGACCAACAATACTACCAACGGCACCTGCAGCACCGGAAACAAGAACCACATCACCTTCTTTTATCTTACCCACTTCGGTAATTCCAAAATAGGCTGTCATTCCGGTCATTCCCAACGCACCAATATAGGTTGGCAAGGGAGCAATTCTTGGATCTACCTGGTAAAATCCTTGCCCATCTGTCGCACAATATTGCTGTACCCCCCCTGTTCCTGCAACATGGTCGCCCACCTTAAATTTTGAATTTTTCGAAGCAACCACTTCCCCAACAGAACCGGCACGCATTACAGAGCCAATAGCCATTGGTTCGATATAGGATTTACCTTGGTTCATCCATCCGCGCATGGCGGGATCCAGAGAAACATAATGCTGTTTAACCAGTATTTGCCCTTCTTTAATTTCGGGAATAGGATTGGTTTCTAATGACCAGGTAGAAGCATCTGCTTCTCCAATGGGTCTTTTTACAAATAAGAGTTGTTTGTTCATTATCATTTATTTTTTCTTTTTATTGGAAAAACTAGCAACATAGGCCATCATCTTTGCCCTAATTTCGGGCTTCCACCATAAGGTAGCCGCTTCTTTTAGGGAATTTTCCGGATCCGGATCAAGCTTATCCAGCCAATGTCTTCTGAGTTTCTTTTTAGTGTTGATCCAAATTTCAGGATCTGCCTTCAAATAATGCCTCATCTTATTTTCTGAATGCTCCAGGACCTCATCCAATGGAAGCAGGGCGTCTACCAAACCTGCCGCTTTAGCCTCAACACCCGAAAGTAACTTACCTTCCAGAATGTACCTGTTCGCAAGACCTTCCCCCATCCAGAAAGCATATCCTTCCGTAAGGTTTTGTGATATTTGGATGTTGACAGCCACCTCGTTAAGTCCGATCACATAGTTGCCTCCGGTAGCCATATATCGATTATCACTGGCAACAGCAAGGACACAACCCCCGGCAGGGGAATGACCCGTAATTGCGCTTATAAACGGTTTTGTAAAGCGCACCAGTTCCAGGTATAATACTCCAAAGGCACTAAAAAAATCGTGGATCTGTTGCTCGTTATACTGAACAAGTTCAATAAGATCCAAGCCTGCTGAAAAATAGTGTGGTTGCCCTGACAGGATCACTCCTTTTACTTTGTCATCCTTTTCAATTTCGCTAAAGACCTGCCTAAGTTCCTGCACCATTTCGTGATTAATGGCATTCACCTTCCCCCTATTCATTTGAACAATGGTATAGCCTTCTTTTTTTATGAGTTTTAGTGTATTCATTCTTTATGTTGTCCTTTATTTAAAGCAGGGATGTTCCCCCGTCTATGGTAATAGTCTGTCCCGTGATGTATTTTGAACCATCTGAAGCGAGCCAGGCAATGGTTTCGGCTACCTCTGTGGCTTCTCCAAATCGGCCCATTGGGATCAACTGTTTTAACTTTTGTTCCATATCTGGCCTACTAGATAATAATTGATCTAAGAGTGACGAATGGGTATAGCCCGGGCAAACTGCATTGATCCGAATATTTTTACTCCCATATTCCAAAGCAGCCGATTTTGTCATTCCTACTACGGCAAATTTACTGGCACTATAGGAAAGATTATTTCCCGTTGGTTTCAGGCCTGCCAAAGAAGCAATATTAATAATGTTACCATATCCCTGCTCCGTCATCTGCTTTAAGGCCAATTTCATACAATAAAATACCCCTGTCTGATTTACTGCTATAACATTATGCCAATCATCCAGGGTGTGTTCTGCTGTCTTTTTTTGGTTCCTGCCCCCAATCCCGGCGTTGTTTACTAGTACATCAATACTACCATGTTCCTTAATCACCTGACTCAGCAAAGCATCTACCTCTTCGTACCTGGTTACATCTGCCTGATATGCGGTGGCAACACCTCCCGCTTTCTTTATTTCACGAACCACTTCTTCGGCATTTTTCAGATTGATATCTGAAGCGATGACCTTGGCCCCTAAGGAAGCCATTAGCGCAGCGGAGGCCGCTCCTATACCGCTTCCTGCTCCGGTTATAACTATTACTTTTTTTTTCAATTCCATTTTTCTTCTAGCTTAATACAAATTATCTATTTGATTTTTTTGAATGGCTTGCCAGGCCGTATTACAGGAAAGGGCAGACACCTTGTTCAATTGGGCAAAGCGCTTATCTGTGGTATGTCCGTGCTTAAACCTGTAATAGATCTGCTGAGCGATCACGGCTATTTTAAACAATCCATACACAAAATAGAAGGTCAAATTGTCAATATTTCTACCACTTTTTAGTGCATATTGCTGTACAATATCTGTTCGCGAAGGATTGCCCTCCATCACTGTTGGGGAAGGGAGGCCTTGTTTCATTATTTCGGCATCATTGGCAGAGGTCCAATACCCCAGGGATGTTCCAAGGTCCATTAATGGATCTCCCAAAGTGCACATTTCCCAATCTAAAATGGCCACTATCCTATTCCATTGCGTATCTGAAAATACGACGTTATCATATTTATAATCGTTGTGAACAAGGCTGTAAGAATATTGCCTTGGCTGATGTTCTTCCATCCATGCCATTACCTTTTTTGCACTGGGTACATCCTCTGTAGCTGCGGCCATATATTGTCTCCCCCAGTTGGTAACTTGCCTGGCCACATAGCCTTTGGGCCTGCCAAGTGATTCCAGGCCAGCAGCCCTATAGTCCAGTTCATGGAGTTCTACAAAGGTATCTAACCATGTATCCGAGATGGTCCTGAATTCAGAAGGGTTTAACTTTCTTTCACTGGCCTCTCTTGTGGTCAGGATAATCCCTTCTACCTTTTCCATGATGTAAAATGGTACACCGAGTATTTTAGGATCTTCAGTGTAAGCATATACCTTAGGAGTTTTGTTAAATACCTTGTGCAATGAGTCTAGCACTTTAAATTCTCTGCCCATATCGTGACCGCGTTTAGGTGCTGAAAAAGGTGGTCTTCGAAGTACGTATTCTTTTTCTTCAATGTTGAGCTGATAGGTAAGATTGGAATAGCCATTTTGAAACTGACCCACGGTCATTTCACTTTTTTCATCATGTATAAGCCCATGACTTTGTAAAAACCTTTTAAGATCTTTTTCATTGAGTTCTTCTCCTTTTCGAACCGGTTTTGTGACCTCCTTCACTGACATTATTATTGACTGATATATTGTTTGATGGTGTTTTTCCCCAACTGACTCATATGAACCTCATCTGGTCCGTCTGCTAATCGCAGTGTTCTGGCAGCCGCATAGAAGTGTGCTAAGGGAGAATCCTGACTCACCCCTTTGCCTCCCATGATCTGTATCGCCCGGTCTATGACCTTTTCGGCCATGCTGGGCGTTACTATCTTGATCATGGCAATAAGGTCTTTGGCTTCCTTGTTTCCGGTTTTATCCATTTTATCTGCTGCGGAAAGAACCAGTAGTCGCGTTTGTTCTATTTCACATCGGGAACGGGCTATATCCTGACGAATACTGCTATAGGTATCCAGAGATCTCCCAAAAGCAATTCGTTCTGAAGCCCTTTGTGACATTAGCTCCAATGATCTTTGCGCCATTCCAATAAGTCGCATACAATGATGAATTCTTCCGGGACCCAATCTACCCTGAGCAATTTCAAATCCTTTTCCCTCACTAAGCAGTATATTTTTCTTTGATACCCGTACGCTATCCAAGGTAATCTCTGCATGCCCCTCGGGAGAGTCATAGTACCCAAAAACACTTAATGGTCGTTTAATAGTTAAACCGGGTGTATCCATAGGGACCAATATCATACTTTGCTGCAGGTGTCTGGGTGCCTCAAAATCTGTTTTTCCCATGACAATGGCAATCTTGCAATGTGGATCCATCCCGCCAGATGACCACCATTTAGTTCCGGAAATCACATACTCATCTTTGTCTTCGACAATAGCAGTTTCAATATTAGTTGCATCGGAAGAAGCTACCTCTGGTTCTGTCATTAAAAAAGCAGATCTGATAGTGCCCTCCATTAAAGGTCGCAACCATTGCTCTTGTTGTTCTGCAGTACCATACCTGGCCAATACTTCCATATTCCCGGTATCTGGCGGACTACAATTAAATACTTCTGAGGACCATTGTATCCGGCCCATATATTCTGCCAGGGGAGCATATTCCAAATTGCTAAGTCCGGGGCTTAATGATCCATACCCCTTTGGCAAGAATAAATTCCATAATCCCGCTTTTTTGGCCTTTTCCTTCAACTCCTCCAACCCCGGCCATTTTTTCCAGATATTCTTGGTATCGCTATAGAATAAAGTAACCTCATCATCAACGGGTAGAATGTTTTTCTCAAAAAAGCGATTCAATTTATCCTGAAACTCTAAAGACCTTGTGCTGTGTTCAAAATTCATTTTGATACTATTTGTATTTTATTCATATCTATCCGGATACCAAATAGCCTCCATCGGCAACATAAACACCTCCGGTCATATACGACCCGGCATCAGAAGCCAATAACAAGACCAAACCGGCCAATTCATCCGGATTGGCCATACGGTTCATGGGTAGCGACTTGGTAAATCTCTCAACCAGTTTTTCATCACTCCAGAGGCTTTCACTGAATTTGGTTTTAATTAATCCCGGACATATTACATTAGCCCTTACACCGTATCTTCCCCATTCCTTAGCCTGATTTTTAGTAAGCATTATTAAAGCAGATTTGGTGGCACTGTAAAGCCCCAGACCAAATCCGGGTCGTAGCCCTTCCACAGAAGAGATATTGATAATACTACCGGCACCATTTTCTTTCATAGAAGGCAACACTAAATTGGAAAGCAGCCAGGGTGCCTTCACGTTAATATCCATGATCTTATCGAACACCGCTTCGTCCGAACCTTCCAGAGGACCATAATACGGATTGATAGCTGCATTATTCACTAAAATATCTATCCTTCCATACTGCTTCATAGTTTTGGCAATAAGAGATGAGCGCTCCTGAGAATCACCAATATGACATTGTATGCCTATCGCCTCCAGACCCATAGCTTTGAATTCATCCACTACCTTGTCTACGGCCTCTTGTTTTCTGCTACTGATCACTACTTTAGCACCATTCTCTGCCAGGCCAAGGGCAATTGCCTTCCCTATCCCCTTGCTCGAGCCTGTAATAATAGCGACTTTCCCCTTGAGGTTAAATTTTGATTTTAAAGTATCCATATTCAGTATGCTGTCTTTTTGGATTTTATAGTTTTTAAGCAAATATTTTAGTCTCAGTTGGTACCGTTAACACCTCCTTATTAGTAAGCACTTCAGCCAAAGAAGTAGTTTTTGAAAGTTCATATTTAAAATAAAATTTCATTGCATGGATCTTCGCACTATAGAAATCATCGGTAAAATTAGTGTCTCCATCGACCAAAGCACTTTGTGCGCTTCTGGCCATATCTAACCACAACCAGGCTACTGTTATGTTTCCAAAAAATTCCATAAATACGGTAGCATCGGATAGGAAGCGTTCATAATCTCCTTTCATTGCAAATCCCATGAGAGATTGAACCACCTTTTGAGCCAAACCTACTTTTTCACCTAGTATTTTGGCGTACGGGACCAGGGATTCATGGTTCATTGCCTGTTTTATGGAATTTGATATCTCCTCAGATAATAATTGAAATGCACGGCCCTTGTCCATGGTTATCTTTCGGCCCAGGAGATCCTGAGATTGAATGCCTGTTGTTCCTTCATAAATTGAAAATATCCGTATATCCCTTAGATATTGCTGTAGGATATAATCTGAACAGAAGCCATATCCACCAAGAACCTGAACCCCTAAGTCTACAGCTATTTTACCCAATTCTGATGGATACGTTTTTACTATGGGGGTCATTATTTCCAATAACAGTGTATATTTTTCCCGTTCTTTCGGATCTGCTAGCGCTAGTGAAAGATCCTGATATTTTGCTGCCAATAAAATAAGGCTCAAGGAACCTTCAGAGATGGTTTTTTGCAGCAGCAACATTCTACGCACATCAGGATGATTGATAATAAGTGTCTGCTCCTGGTCTACATCTTTTTTGCCGGTGCTGGTTAATTTACGTCCCTGAGGTCTTTCATTTGCATAATTTAAGGAAGCGTGATACGCTGCCGTAGCTATCGCAGCAGCACCTCTGCCCACACCAATTCTGGCTCCGTTCATCATCAGGAACATATATTTTAACCCTTGATGTGCTTCTCCTACCAGCCACCCGGTACAATCTTCCTTATCCCCAAAGAACAAGTGTGTAGTGCAATAGCCTTTCTGCCCCATTTTCTGAAAATCGGCAACGGTAGTAACATCATTAGATCTTAAGCCTCCCTCTGCAGACGGCCTGTTCTTTGGAACCACAAAAAGTGAGATGCCCCTGGTGCCTGCCGGTGCCCCTTTGATACGGGCCAATACTAAGTGAACTATGTTTTCGGCTCCCTCATAATCTCCTGCAGAAATAAATATTTTCTGCCCATGGATCTTATAAGTATCTCCATCTGGCGTTGCGGAGGTAACAATATCCGAAAGTGAACTACCTGCCTGTGGTTCTGTTAAACACATGGTACCTCCCCATATTCCGCTTAACATGTTAGGAACATAGGTGTCATTCAATTCCTGATTGCCAAAATGAGTGATGAGTTCTGCAGCACCGATGGTCAAACCTATATATCCCGGTAATTGATTGTTAGCTGCTTCCTGAATATAGGCAGATGCATTGACCGCCATAGCTGGCATTTGCATACCGCCTGAAGCCGTACTAAATGGTCCTGAGATAAAACCCATGTCACCACCAGCCTTCATGTATTTTGTTACTTGTGGGTGCACTACTATTTTTCCATCTTTATAGTGAGCAGGATTTTCATCCATCTCCCTGAAATAGGGAAACATCTCTTTATCCGCAAAATCTTTGACGGCATTCAACATCATATCTATAGACTCCAGATCATAATCCGAATACCTATCCTGTTTCAGGACTGTTTGAAGGTTGTGGACATCAAAAAGTAAAAATTTCAGAGTGTCCATGTCTATATATTGCTTTGCCATAGTGCTATTGTGTATTTATTCAGTCTTCTAAGATAAGCGTTTAAATGGGCACTACCTTATGCTGATAGTAGTTCCTTAAAAAACTTGGAAATGAAGCTTTAAAATCAGCTCCCCTGGATAATAATTTAACTTATTTAGATGGGGATAAGGAATTTCCACAAGCTATAGAAAATGCGTTATTAAATGACAATATATTAGACAAGAACCTAATTAGAATAAAGAAGTTGTATCGTTTGTCTTCAAAAGCCTATAAGCACTACCTTTGTAAAAAATTATCTGTTATGAAATTACATCCCGCAACCAGGTTGTTCACAGTGCTAATATTAATTCTATTTACCTCTTGTTCTAAATCTTCTTCTGAAGAACACAGCATCTCACAGGAACAACTAGAAGCAATTTCCGGAATGTACAATCTCACTGAATATATAATTAGTCCAGCACAGGATCTCAATAATGATGATGTATCCTCCGAAGATCTGTTGGATGAGCTAGACTGCCTTAACGCCAGTATTATTCTACGGGAGGACCTCAGTTTTAGTTTGTTTGCTATCCAGCTAAATATTACTTCTATTACCAACGACCAATACGCCATTTTCTGTGGTGATAATAAATCTACAACCGGCACCTGGGACCTGGTGAACAACCAGATCGTTCTCTCACAGGGAACTGAAGGAACTTATTCCCTAAATGGCTCTGTCCTAACACGGACGGAAGGCAAAAACTTACCCGATTTTCAGCGAATGGTCTATCAAAAACAATAAGGTTTAACTATTACCGGCAGAAAAAAAATTCATCTTATAGATCTATACGTTTAACTCCTTTAAAAAAGGATTACAATTCACGAAACACTATACTGTATCTTTGCAAAAAATTAAGGCATGGAAATTATTTTACAACCGTGGCCATGGTATGTTTCAGGGCCTCTGATATCCTTGGTCATGATTACACTGATCTACTTTGGTAAAACCTTCGGGATGTCTAGCAACCTGAGTACTTTATGCAGTATAGGGGGAGCTGGTAAATACGCATCTTTTTTTAAACAGGATTGGAAAGCACATCGCTGGAATCTTACGGTGGTTCTAGGTGCTGTTATAGGTGGTTTTATAGCGGTCACGTTCTTGTCTGATGGGTCGGTGATTGATCTGAATCCAACAACAGTATCGGACCTCAATGAACTTGGATTTAAGAATGCAGGTGCTACGCTGTTGCCGCCAGAACTCTATGATTGGGACTCGGTTTGGAGTTTGAAAGGATTACTTATACTCATCGGCGGAGGATTTATAGTTGGTTTTGGAACCCGCTATGCCGGAGGCTGTACCTCGGGCCATGCCATTACCGGCTTGAGTAATTTGCAGTGGCCATCTTTTGTTGCAGTTATTGGTTTCTTTATAGGAGGCTTACTAATGATCCATGTTTTATTCCCTTTAATATTTACCGTATGAAATTGTTGAAATTTTTATTTGTCGGAATCTTTTTTGGGATCGTCCTGGTAAAATCTGAGGCAGTTTCGTGGTACAGGATCTTTGAGATGTTTAAGTTTCAATCCTTCCATATGTACGGAATTATTGGATCTGCAGTCCTATTAGGAATCATTGCCATTTGGATTATCAAAAAAACTCAACTGAAAAGCATAGAGAACGATACTATCATAATACATCCCAAGGATAAAGGTATGTTTCGCCTTCTGATTGGAGGAACGATCTTTGGATTGGGTTGGGCATTGGCCGGGGCTTGTCCGGGTCCTATGTACATCCTTGTTGGTACTGGAGTTTTTAGTATGTTGCTCGTTATTGGAGGGGCCATCCTTGGCACTTTTGTCTACGGTTTAATACGTAATAAACTGCCCCATTAATTGCTTTTACATAGGTACTTCCTCCAAAGGAAGAGATACCTTGATCATACTGATCTCTCCCGTTCTCTGGAAGATCTTGGTGCTTGTCTCAGGGTCTAGAATTACGTCATTATTATTCTGTACCGATCCATCCTTGAACAAAATTTCCACAGCTTTTTCCTTACCAAAAGTATAGACCACAGGGGTTTGACAATAGGTAAAAGCTAATGATCCGGGTGGTAAAGAAATAGACTGCTCTTTTTGATCTAGGCCTATGTATGCAAATTCCTGATTCTCCGTAAGGATCTCTTCCTTTTGTAACAAACCTACTCCAAAAGAAAGCCTTCCATCCCGGACCTCAACTCCTAATTCGGCTATACGGCTTAGAATATCTTCTTTTACCTGCCCGGTCATACCGGGCTGCTGTGCCCCTTTGGTTGCCGGTGTATGAGAATAGGGATCTGTTGGGAATGCCCCGTATAGTTGCGGGGATTTATGAACACCAATACCTTCATTGATCTCATGGAAATGTGTCATAAGACCCTGTATCACTTCTTTTTTTGCTCCTTGTTCAATGGCACTCTTACAGCATTCCATCACAGCCAACAGCAATTTAGATACCATATGCCAGTAAATAGATCCCAGGCCTTCATAGCCAAAAAATGTGCCCGATCTTCCTGTAAACGACTTATGATCGAAGACTTCCTCAAAGATTTCCAGGATCATTTCTTTTTCCTTGTTTACCAACTTTGAATTAGATTTTGTTTCTAATACCTCCAAAGCATGTTTCAGATCTTTCGCATTGTTGAAATTTCCACTGAAATGGAAAGCCCCGTCAGTATCCTGTTCCACAATCTGCCCGTTGCCCTCCTTCACCAATTGTGTTAATAGTGCCGAACTTTTTATAGCTGATGCTGGTATTACATTCTTGTCCATAAAGCGCGGCAGTTCTTTATTGGGGTACAGAATATAACTGAACTGATCCTTGCGGTACAAGGCGCTTTGTTTCAGATTGTCTAGCAGGCGGAGTACATTCTCCGGACTTAAATAACCCGAACTTAATACTGCGACCTGCCCTTCGAGCATTACACTTAAATAATCTACAGAAGTTCCTTTTTTAGGCCCAATTTCGATAAGATTATAAGAGTGAAACAAATTGTCTTCACGCTGGTTAGCGTCTATTGAATGTTCCAGGTATGGCAACATTGTATCTGTAAATTGCAGCAGTTCGTTCTTTGATATGGAAGCTTTTCTTCCGCTGTATCCTGAATTATAGATCTGCTCCCTGTAGTCGCTCCCAGCCATGCCAAGACCGTCCATAATCTGTAAGCGTTCATGGTCTGAGAAAGACCCTTCGAGACTATTTTTATGGGTTTCCAGGGTTAGCACCACCGATTTAAAGAATTGGACCAATTCCTCAGATACTTCCACTTTATTCGTGGCATTTTTTTCTATGATCTGCCTGAATTTTACCAAAAACCTGCGCAGGTAATACAGCGTTACCATAGATACTCCATTGCCAACCAATGCATTGTTAGCATCGTTCCATTCCGGTCTCTGTGTATTGAGCCAGATCCCTGCCTCCGGTATAAAATTAGAACACTTGGCCAGCATTGTTGCCAATAATTTTTCTACCAGATTTACATGGTAAACCCTACCGTTATGCCCTTGTAATAATGCTCCGTCTGCTCCAACTTTTTCTTTGAAACCATTGATCTTATGATCCAGGTCATGATCAAAAATAATAGTATCCTTAGGATCTGCTATAATATCGTAATAGCTTTTTATCTTATAAGGAACATTGGCATATACAAATAATGACTGATCCCAATACTCGGCAAGTCTCGAAGGATAATAATCTTCAATGAACTCGAGGAATTTCAATAAGTAAATGATCTGATGATCTCCCCAATACCCTATATAGGACCATGGATCATTGGGTTCTATTACCTCCCAGTCAAAACCACTTTTAGTGACCCGGTAAGGGTTATAGCCTTCAAAAGTAGAGGCATTAAGAAACTTGTGTATCATACTGTCCATGAACTCCGGATACGAATGTGCAAGAGCTTCCCAATTCTGGAAAATATCTCGCCAGTTGCCTTCGTAATCCAGGATCTTGGAGCCGTCTACCTCACTTCGGGTATTGATGGAGAATTTATTCCATGGCCTACTTGGATCCCCGTGCCTACGACTAAATTTTAAGGGCAGGTATTCCAGACAAAGTCGCTGAAAATCTGCATTCTTACTTTTCATAGAAAGAGCCCTCAGCGTCTGTACGCTAAAAACTTCTGGTAATTGTTCCAATTGTTTTGAAAATGATTCAAAAACCTTCTTATTGGCATTCTGTAAATAAGTACTTAAATCGGCTCTTTCTACATTGTAATCGTGATCAAATATGCCTCCACGCATAATGTTATACAACACATTGGCGTAGTGCCTGGATGTTCTGAGTTGATCTCGTGTACTTTGCAAACCATCGGCAGCCCCTGCTAACATGCGCAATCCTTTGGTTCCCATTTCTACATCTGCCTTTACTTCCTTTTCGAGACTTGCAGGTGATTTTAGTCTACTCTTAAGATCGGCAATGCCGGAAACGCTCTGGTTTACATTGGCAATGATCATCCATTCTGTGGAATCATTGGCCTTTATTGTAGTATTAGCATTCACAAAGTAGGCTCCTTTCTCGGCTCTGATATCGGTTTCCTGTGTGAGGGAGGTACCCTCTTTAAAATCTTGTAATTGAAGAGATGACACCAGATAGGTCGCTTTTTTGAACCCGAGGGACCAGGCCACATTAGCCTTTAATGCCTCACTCGGTTCTGCTTTATCAACAATAATGGCACTAAGCGCATATATTCCCAAGCCGCATGATGGCAACAATTCATTTTTCTTATAGGCATCTACCAGATTACTTCGGGAATTTTGAAGCTCCGTGGTAACACCATAGGGAAGGATGTTCTGGATTCCATCGAGGATGTCTACCTTGATTTCCTTATCCGACTGACTTGTAAGCTTATTGCGCTTTACAAAGCCAAACTGATTGCTGGAGTTCCATTGATAGGTAAAGGTAAGCTTGAGATCCTCATTGATCTCCTCAAAGATTACCTTATTCCCATACATGTTTTTATACAGGTTTTTGCGGATACTATAAAGACCCTTGTATTTATCGGAAAATGGCTCCCACAGATAAGTTTCTGAACCGCTCTTTACTCGTAAGATGGTTTTACTGCCGGTGATCTCTGCAGACTCGGTGATCTTATCATCTGTATAATATGGGAACAAGGCAAACTCGCTGTTCTTCCTTCCTGCACTTAGCCCGCCATTACTGGATATGAACATCCAATGATTAGATTCGCTAACGATACTCATAAAAAAAGGTCGCATCTCGTTACTATTCCCAATTTTATAAAATGCCTCATTGTCTATAATCACCTGACTGCCTGAAACTTTCGCTGATCCCGTGTGTATTATATTTTCCCCTATTTTAATTGCTTTCCCCATGGTAATTGCATTATATTTTAATATTTCATTTTAATTTTTGGATCATCTGATTAAAAAACCCGTGTACTATTCCACTAAAAATGGAATATTGGCAGTGGCCGCTAGTTTATTGCTATCTGTTGCATACACAAATAACCGATATTTTCCCGCCGCCGGGGTTTTTATAAATACAGTATTCTCATCTTGTTCTTTTAAAACACCCTCTACCGCTGCTTGTTTTTCCTCATAATCGCCCCCGTCCTTCAGATCTGTGCTTTCAGGTAATACTTCCCACCGATATTTAATAGGGTTATTTTGGTAATTAGTGGTTTCAACAATGGCCGGGTATTTCTGGTTCGGGGCGAGGATTACATTTTCATAAGCCGTTTTTCCATTTAGGATGAACGAATCTATTTTGGGTGATCTGTGAACTGGCCAGGATCCGTTCCAAATATAGTGCATTACATCTACGGCTTCAGTTTCCTCTCCATCTTCCAGGAACATTCCATACCAGGTTGGCGTTCGTTCTTGTTTGTTTCCCCAGAGAAAAACATAAGAGCCTATACACTGTTCAGGATCTGCCCCTATCCCTGCATTATACCGCTTTAAATAATTTGCCGCTTTTACCGTACTGTTCTCTTCAATAGGTGCTCCCCACGAGGTTTTGGGCACTTCCCAATGTCCGGTTGCACCCCATTCAGAAACTATATACGGACCTTCCCATCCAAATTGACGAACCTTTTTTGGTAAAATTGGCAGACTACCATATAGCTGAAAGGAAAGAACATCCAGATCCGGGCATCGTTCTTTGATGCATTGTACCTCTTTTCTGAATATCCCGGATAAACTAGTGGTAGTTAAATGATTCGGATCTACCTCATGAATCATTTTAGAGATATCATTCACTGCATCCCAAACTTTTGCATTAGTATACCTGAGATTGAGCTCATTACCAATACCCCACATCAACAGGGCCGGATGATCCTTTAATTGTAAAACTTCTTTTCTAATAGCTTCTAATTGCCTGTTTACTTCATTGGGATCATTGTAATCAAAACCATGGCGCTCCCGTCCTACTTCAAGACCCATACAAACCATTAGTCCATATTTATGTGCCTCATCCAATATTTCCCTGGCGGTTCTTCTGCCATTGTTTGTACGCCAGGTTCGAAAAGAATTACCCTTGTGTTTTGCGAGTGTTTTAATATCGCCAAATTCTAGTCCGGCACCCCGGATAAAGAAAGGTTCTTTATTTACCAACAACTGAAATGCCCCCTTAGTTTCTTCAATCTCTACCTTAGCAGGTTTTAACGCATTTAGTTTTTTATCTTCTGATGTGGTATGTATGGTCATTTTAATTGGCATTGAAAAAGTAGACTTTTAATTTTATGCTACTGTCTTATCAATAGTTCTTCTACTTCCTCTAAAGTCTTGCCTTTGGTTTCTATCACGAATTTGTAGACAAAGAGAACCGCAAATAATGACAATAGCGCATAGAGAGCGAATGTAACGGTTGGCCCCAGATTAGAAAGTTCCCATGGAAATACCTGGGTTACAGAAAAACTAATCAAAGAGTTAAAAAAACCCACTACGGAAACAGCAATACCTTTTATCTTGCTTGGAAATATCTCCGAGATCAGGGTCCACATTACAGGCCCCAGCGAAATAGCAAAAGAAGCAACATATAATAATATAGCAATTAAGACCAGTGTAGCATTTATCTGTATAAAATTGGTGATCTCATTACGCTTAAAAACAAGAAATTGAGCCTCATTTAGATGTTCTTGAACTGCCTCAAAAAGTACGGCCTGGCCATCATAAGACTGCCCATTCAGGTCGGCAAGAGCAGTTTTAACTTCCTGATCTGACACCTTCTCCAGGGTTGTATCATTAAAATCGTAGGTAGCATTATTAAAAGCATAGGTAGCCATCAGTAAAGCTATGGTCATGAAGGTTGTTCCTATTAACAACAGTGGTTTTCTTCCCAGTCTGTCAATGAGCCATATAGCTACCAGCGTAAACACCAAATTGGTTAGCCCTACCACAATAGCCTGCAGAAATGAGGAATCTGTACTACCACCTGCCTGTTCAAATATGGTTGGTGCGTAATAGAATACGGCGTTGATCCCTGTAATTTGTTGGAAGAATGCAATACCCAGTGCAATTACCATGATAGTGGCGTATTTACTTTTGAAAATATCGGCCAATCTGCCTTTTTCTTCTTTCTTATCTACCCGTCGATCGATTACTTTATCCACCAGACCGTATTCAACGCCCTGTTCCGCGCTCATGAAATTATCACGTTCGGTATCCCGATCGATCTCGCTGTCCTTCTTGCCGGTATGATGAGCCAGCAGGCTGTTCAATCTTGCCCGAACCGCGAGTATCTCCTTGGCGTGAATCTCGAAATCGCTGGCCTGTCCCTGGAAACCGCCGAGCGGCTGGTGAATCATGACCCGCGAATGCGGCAAGCCATAGCGCTTGCCCGCGCTGCCACCGGCGAGCAGGATTGCACCCATGCTCGCGGCCTGACCGGTACAGAGGGTGCTGACGTCGGGCCGGATAAACTGCATCGTGTCGTAAATCGCGAGTCCGGCGGTAACCGAACCGCCGGGGCTGTTGATATACAGCGAAATGTCCTTGTCCGGATTTTCCGACTCGAGAAACAGCAGCTGGGCGACGATCAGATTCGCCATGTGGTCTTCGATCGGTCCGACGACGAAAATGACGCGCTCCTTGAGCAGGCGCGAGTAGATATCGTACGCGCGCTCGCCGCGGGCGGATTGCTCGACCACCATCGGTACCAGGTTAGCCTGTGGATCGAGGTAGTCAGGCAGGATCGAATCGATCCCGGAATTGTTGCGATAATCTTTCATCTGCGGTCCGTGGTTCGTGGTTACAGTTTGCCGTTCATCAAATCTTCGAAACCTGCCGGCTTTTCGGTGACATTGGCCTGTTCCAAGATATGGGCAACGACCTGGTCTTCAAGCACCATGCTCTCGACGCTGGAGCGGGCCTGCTGATTCTGCCGATAGTACTCGCGCACCTGGTCGGGCTGCTCGTAGGAAATGGCCATTTCCTCGATGGTGGATTCGACAAGCTCCTGATCCAGCTCGATTTTTTCCATTTTTATGACTTCACCAATCAATAGTCCGAGCTGCACGCGGCGGGTCGCTTCTTCGCGAAACAGTTCATCCGGAAAGCTCGACGCATCGACCTCCGACGGGTCTCGATTCATGCGCTGCGCGGCCTGCGCCCGCAAATTGTTGATCTCTTCGGCGATCAGCGCCGCCGGCGCGATGATTTCGTTGTGTTCGAGCAAGCCGTTCAGGACGAGGTTCTTGAGATGCGCCTTGAGGCGATC
>NZ_CAMYKH010000011.1 GCF_947258935.1 uncultured Muriicola sp. | reverse complement strand
GCACGCATGCGTTCGGTGCGGTCTGGGCCGATATGAATGGTGATGATAAAAAAGATCTGGTTACGGTTTCCGAATGGGGAACCCCTAAAATTTATAGAAATTCCGGAAGACGTTTGGCTAAAATGCCCTCTTCACTAGATAGCCTGGATGGTCTCTGGAATGTGGTGGAGGCGGCAGACCTGGACAATGATGGCGACCTCGATCTTGTATTAGGCAATCAAGGTGCCAATTTGCACTATAAACCCACCTTGAAAAATCCCATGAAAATGTGGATCAATGATTTTGATGGCAATGGCACCATTGAGCAGATCGTAACGCTCAATGAAAATGGGAAGGACTACCCCCTGCATCAAAAGAAGGAACTAACGAATCAAATAGTTTCTCTTAAAAAGCAGAATTTAAAGGCCTCAGAATATGCAAAAAAGACCATTAATGAATTATGGCCTGCCGAAGTATTCGATAATTCTATCATGAAAAAATCGGGTATCGCAGAATCAATCATAGCCATTAATGAAGGTGGTGGTAAATTCAGCATTAAGATACTACCCCCAAGGGTACAACTCTCATGTATTTGCGGAATAGCCTGCACTGATATTAATAATGATGGATACATAGACCTTATCATGGGAGGGAACAATTTTGAATTCAAGCCCCAATATTCCAGATTAGATGCCAATTATGGCAATGTTCTTTTGGGGAATAAAGAGTTGAATTACCAATGGGAGGACTATTCCAAAAGTGGATTTTTTATCAAAGAGGAGATCAAACACTTAAAAAAATTCAAAGATCGTAACGGCAATAAATTTGTCATTGCAGCATTGAATGATGCACAACCAAAGATCTACAGGCTTAATGACTAAAATTATTTCATTTATTGGTGTATTGATGCTGCTATTTGGGTGAGGCAAAGCTGGAGGTGATCTGTTTACAAATCCCAGTCCAGATGAAACAGGTATTGAATTTAACAACTCCCTTACCGAAACCAATGAGCTTAATATTCTGGACTATCTCTACTTTTACAATGGAGGGGGAGTGGCCATTGGTGATATTAACGGGGATGACTTACCAGACATTTATTTATCCGGAAATCAGGTAAAGAACAAACTCTATCTAAATAAAGGCAATCTCAATTTTGAGGATATTACCGAGAAAGCCGGTGTAGCAGGGAATAGTACCTGGAATACAGGGACGGTGATGGGAGATGTAAATGGGGATGGATTATTGGATATCTATGTCTGTGCCGTAGTCGGCATCAATGGTTTTAACGGCTATAATGAACTTTTTATTAATAATGGAGACCAAACATTTACAGAAAGTGCAGCACAATACGGCCTGGATTTTGACACCTATAGTTCTAATGCGGCATTTCTTGACTTTGACCTGGACGGGGACCTTGATCTTTATCTCCTAAATCACGCAGTTCATACCCAGGAATCTTTTGGCAAAGCTGATCTTCGGTATAAAAGAGATTTCCAGACCGGGGACAAGCTTTTACGGAACGATGGGGATTCTTTTGTAGAGGTGAGCGAAGAAGCAGGCATCTACGGAGGGATCAATGGGTATGGCCTAGGAGTGGCCATTAGCGATTTTAATCAGGATGGATATCCGGATATTTATGTGGGGAACGACTTTCATGAAGATGATTACTACTATTTAAACAACGGAGATGGTACTTTTACCGAAAGCTTAAAGACCTATTTTGGACATAGCACCAGGTTTTCTATGGGGAACGATGTGGCGGATGTAAATCATGACGGATGGCCAGACATTCTATCACTAGATATGCTTCCCGAGGACGAGACCGTACTAAAATCCTCAGAGGGAGATGACGATCTTCAGATCCAAAAGATGAGGATCAATCAATACGGGTACCACTACCAGTTTCTGACTGGAGTTGGAGTGCACTATTTGCCGATTTCGATGAAGATGGAGAACAAGATATTTTTATTTCAAACGGAATACCAAAACGACCCAACGATCTGGATTTTATCAATTATGCATCTGATGACCAAATAAAAAAGAAACTTAACAATACCAAATTAGTAGACCAACAAGCACTAGATATGATGCCTTCGGGTGCAATTCACAACTATATTTTTCAAGGAACGGATAGTTTGAATTTTGTAGACCGATCTGCGGATTGGATTGATAGAGATACCCTGGTATCTGGTGCTACTGCATTGGGCGACTTAGATAATGACGGAGATCTCGATCTTGTGACGAACAATATTAATAGTCCGGCTACCCTCTATATAAACCAGACCAATACCGAAGCTAATTTTTTAAAAATTAAGCTCAACTATCCGGGAAAGAATTCATTGGGGATTGGGACCAAAATACTATCCTATCACCAGGGAGTTCTTCAGTTTAAGGAAATGTACACGGTAAGAGGTTTTCAGGCCTCCTCAGAGCCTATCATTCATTTGGGTTATGGATCTCATACGAAAGTAGATTCCTTAAGGATCCTTTGGCCAGATAATACAACACAGGTCTTAAAAAATGTAGCCGTAAATCAAACCCTTGTTGTGTACCCTCAGGATAATTTGCCATTCGCTTATCCATGGTTGAAGAGTAATAAAACAATACTCTTTAAAAAAGTTGATGACAATATGGGGATACAATTTGTGCATCAGGAAGATCCCTATGTTGATTTCAACCGTCAAAAGCTGATTCCCTATGAAGTATCAGATCGGGGTCCGGCGCTGGCGGTGGGAGATATTAACGGTGATGGTGAAGATGATCTGTTCTTTGGGAGTTCCAAGTTTAAACCATCCACTTTCTATATTCAAACATCTGACGGATATCAAGAATCATTGTTTCCGGAAGTTACCAATGATTCTATTACTGAAGATGTGGTATCTGTCATTGCAGATTTTAATAAAGACGGTAAGAATGACTTGTTCATAGGTACTGGTGGAGCCGACTTCTTTAACCAGATGCCTCCGTTGCTGGATGCCTATTACCTGAAAACCGATTCTACCTTTATTAAACAGGATCTAGCTGCGACTTTTCAGAATGCATCTGTCCTTGCCACCTCAGATTACGACATGGACGGGGACTTAGACCTGTTTGTTGGGAATCAAATGATCACAAATGACTTTGGCAAGAATCCTGAATCATACATTTTAAGGAATACTAACGGAATTTTTGAGCGTATTGAGAACGAGAACTTCACCAATCTTGGGATGCTGACCGATGCCATTTGGGATGATTATAACGGTGATGGAACACCAGATCTGATCGTTGTAGGCGAATGGATGTCGCCTGTTTTCTTTAAAAATGTAAAAGGAAAATTTATTAAAGAAAATGTTTTAGAGAACGCAATCAATGGTCTTTGGGAATGCCTTGTGGCCTATGATATAGATCAGGACGGGGATATGGATTATTTACTTGGAAACTGGGGATTAAATACTAAGTTTAAAGCATCTGAAAATGCCCCCATGAAAATGTACTATGCAGATTTTGATCAGAATGGTAGTACAGAAACCATTGTGGTTACAGAAAAAAATGGCCAATACTATCCTATTGAAGGATTAAAAGGGCTTGCAGACCAATTGGTAAGCTTACGAAAGAAGTTTACTGCCTATAAGGACTTTGCCGGAAAACCCATTGAAGATATATTTGAAAGGAATCAACTAAAGGAAGCTAGAGAATTGTATGTAAACGAATTGCGATCAGGATACCTTGAAAATAAGCAAGGCAAATTTAAATTTGTTCCTTTTTCCAGGCAATTACAAGTTGCGCCAATAATGGCTTTTACAAAGTATGATTTTGATGGTGACGGAACAGAAGAAGTGTTGGCAGCCGGGAATTATTTTGGAGTGAAACCCTATCATGGCAGACTGGGAGCGTTTGCCGGGGCTATGATAAAAGGGAAAAATAATGTAATTTTGGGCGACCAATTGGGATTAGATCTTGCGCAAAGATCCATCAGACATCTCAATATCCTTACTATACACAACCAACCCTATTTATTGGCAACTTATAACAACGAGAAAGTTCAACTATACCAAATAGTAAATAAAAAAAACAAATGATGAAGTATTACTTCTTATTACTGGTTTTGGTGATCCTCAGCTGTCAAAAAGAAGAAACACCTATAGTTGTTACTCCCCAGCAACTGCATAGTTCAATTGACAAAGTAACCGAGATCATGATCCATGATATCTTTTCTCCCCCTGTGGCGAGTCGAATTTACGCCTATCCCAATATTGCAGCATATGAGATCATAAGTCTTAATAATGACAGGTTTACCTCTTTGGTTGGGCAGATACATGAATTAACCCCCATTCCTTCTCCGGATGCCTCCAAACCGGTTAATAATGCATTGGCTGCACTAATTGCTCACATGGATCTTAGCAGACGCTTAATTTTTAGTGAAAACAAAATGGAGGTTTTCCGGGATAGCTTATATACAATTTGGGCTTCTCAAAATGAAGATGAATTTAAGGCATCAAAAGAGTACGGCCTTCAAGTGGCAGATCATATAGGCGCCTGGATGGATAAGGACAATTATAAGCAAACCAGGACCATGCCCAAATTTACGGTGAATACTGATGAAGTTTCGCGATGGCAACCCACTCCTCCTTCTTATATGGCTGGTATTGAACCCCATTGGAGTAAAATAAGGCCCTTTGTTATAAAAACGGCAGATCAATTTAAGCCAGTTCCACCCCCTCCTTTTTCTATGGAAGAAGGCACTGATTTTTATAAAGAAGTACAGGAGGTTTATGATATTAGTCAGAAAATGACAGCCGAAGGCGATACTTCTGAAGAAGTTATAATTGCTAAATTTTGGGATTGCAATCCTTATGTTTCTGTGACGAGGGGGCATTTAATGTTTGCAACAAAAAAAATTACACCCGGGGCTCATTGGATAGGTATTACTAAGATAGCCTGTAAGCAATCAGACAGTGATTTTGATAAGACCGTCTACGCCTATACCAAGACTTCCATGGCTATCGCAGATGCCTTTATTAGCTGCTGGGATGAAAAATACCGAAGCAACCTTATTAGGCCCGAAACGCTGATCAATGAGCATATTGATGAGAATTGGAAGCCTGTACTTCAAACCCCACCCTTCCCGGAATATACAAGTGGTCACAGTGTTGTTTCAGGAGCCGCTTCTACAGTACTCACCGATGTTTTTGGAGAAAATTTTACCTTTAAGGACGATACCGAATTGCCCTATGGTCTTCCTGTAAGAACATTCTCTTCTTTCAGAGAAGCTGCTGACGAGGCTGCTATCAGCAGAATGTATGGAGGGATCCATTACCGTGCTGCGGTAGAAATTGGAGTTAAACAAGGAAGAGATATAGGTTCTTTTGTGGTAAATAATCTTACCATGGAAAATAAATCGCGTTTGGCGCAAACCCAATAAATTTATGAAGAAAGTTAGTATTCTAATCTTATTCCTAATTCTAGGAGGGATAGTTTGGTATGTATTTGTATACCCTTATGATTATTTGGTAACCATGCAGGTAAAGGCAAATACCGGCACTATTAATCAAACCATTAAGCTATGGAATACCAGCCTGGAAAACTCAGAATTAACATTTAATGAAGATCTGGAGCATTTGTCACAAACACTATATTTTAGTGATTCGACCCATATTTATGACTGGGACATTAGCGAAGTTAATGACTCCATTTCAAAGATCAAGATTTTTACAAAGGATAGTGCTCATTCGCTTATTAATAAAATTAAGATCCCATTCTTTGATACCGATTTTGAAAAGCGAACCAAAAAAACACTAATAGAATTTGGGGAACTCCTGGCAGAAGATCTGAAAAATATCAAGATAAAAGTAGTTGGGGAAGGAGAAATAGATTCTACGTATTATGCCTATGTAAGTAACAAGACCACACAGTTTGAGAAAGCCGGTGGTATGATGCGAGATTTCCCCTTGCTCGACCCTTATTTGGTAAATAATGGTGTGGAATTAAATGGCAAGCCATTTATTGAAATTACACGATGGAACATGGCAAATGACAGTTTGGAATTTAAGTTTTGTTATCCTATTATCAAGAATGATAGCCTGCCCAAGCACCCAGACTTAAAATACGGCATAAGAACACAACAGAAAGCTCTAAAAGCTATATATAATGGGAATTATATAACATCAGACAGGGCCTGGTATGCCTTATTAGATTATGCTGAAAAGAATAACATTGAAGTTACAGGATTACCGATCGAAATATTTTATAGCAATCCCAATATGGGAGTAAATGAAATTACCTGGAAGGCGGAAGTCTATATGCCATTATCTAAATAGAAGTGAAACTTTTTCTATCTTTTTTTCTTTGCGTTTTAAGCACCGGTTGTGCGCAACATGGACAACTCAACTTTGTTTGTGATCTACCAAATAAATTCAATGAAAATTCTGGTATTACTACTCTAGAAAATGATAAGATCTGGCTTATAGAAGACAATGGGAATGATGATGTGATATATGAAGTGAGCACTAAGGGAGCGCGACTAAGAGAATTCAAAGTAAAAAATGCCAAGAATGACGATTGGGAAGATCTTACTAAAGATGACAAGGGTAATCTCTATATAGGCGATTTTGGGAATAATGACAATAACAGAAAAGATCTGGTGATCTATAAGATACCAAATCCTACGATAGAGCCCGGAGATAAAATAGAGGCAGAAAAAATCAATTTTAAATTTCCTGAACAAAAAGAGTATCCTCCTATTCCCTCACAAAGGAAGTATGATACAGAGGCCTTTTTCCATCTCGATGATGTACTTTATCTTATTACCAAGGACAGAAGCAACCCATTCTATGGCGAGGCACTAATTTATACTGTTCCCGCTAAAGCAGGTAATTATGATGCCAAACTTGTGGGAACTTTTAAAACCTGTAATAAGTTTACTACCTGCCAAATTACTTCCGCTGCCATTTCTCCAGATAAGAAGAAGATCGTGCTTTTAGGTTATGGTTCACTTTGGTTGATCACAAAATTTGACCTGCCCAATTTTTCGAAAGGAACGGTACAATTTATAGATCTGGGGGTACGGACTCAATTAGAAGCGCTTTGTTTTAAAGACAATTCCACAATGCTACTTTCGGATGAGAGAAATCACAATACCGGTGGAAATCTCTATACATTTACCCTCCCAAAATAACTTAGAACCCAAATCCTAATCCAAATGTTACTCTAGACCCATCAGCACTTTGAAAAAGGGCCGCCCTGGCAGTGATAAAATCGGATGCATTCAGAAAAATACCCCCACCATAAGAAGTATGCCATTGATCTGAATTTTCACCTGGCAACCAAATTCTTCCGTAATCGAACCCTCCGTAAAGGCCAAAAGTAGTGGGCAAGATTCCCGTTTTTAATTTCTTTAAACTCAGCCGCAGATCTGTATTCTGATAATAGGATGTTTTCCCTGTAAATCGCTGATTCCTAAATCCACGCAGCCCGTCTACCCCTCCGATACTTGCGCCTTGATAAAATTCAAAATCGTTGCCGAAATTAAAATGAGCCTTCCATTTTGTAGCCAGGACTAACCAGCCTCCAGGAACTAATTTATGATCAATAGACAAACTTGGTACAAAGTATCCGAAACCTTGATCAGAATTAGTGACGCTTGTTTTATAGCCTAAGGCGAAGTTGGCAGACATTCCTAGCATAGGAAAAGCAGTATTATCCACGTTATCATAGGAATATTGGGCAGAAACTCCTATAAAACTGTTCTTGGTATCTTCTCCATTTGCTTGATAAAATGTATTAATAAATCTGTTATCCGTTTCCTCCACAGATATACTTTCATAGGAAACACCGGTCATAAACTTAGCACCTAAATGACCTCGCCAAACTAAAGAAGGAATCACATACAGGCTTTGTAGTCGAACTCTGTTATAGTCTAGTTCCAGTGTGTCATCTAAATTGACACTCTCGTTCCCAAAGCCAAAAAAGTTGATGCTGTAATTGGGTGACGTAAACCGACCCTGAATCTGAAAATTCCATTTATCAGTGATGTTCGCAAATTCTCCGGCATATCCCAGGTCGAATCCACTGGTTGCAAAATAATAGGAAGCGTTGATCTTATGTTGTTGGGTGAATGGATTTTGCCTAAATCCATTAAAAATGTATAAATCACTAAAACCTATTTTAAAACCATCATCCGGATTAAATCCAATGGTTGGTATTAGTTGGTTGGTATTACCTTTAATCTTCAGTGGCAAATACGTATTAATGTTATACTCATCCGTTTTATTGATCCTGGCTCCCTGGGTATTCTTATAAGTATTCTTCTTTGAACGATAATCGTAAATACTGATATTATGGCCATTTTCAATGTCATAAATATCGTTATTCTGCCCTCCTATAAGCCTTACCTTTATACGATTTTTAAATTCTCCACGGGCTTCAAAACGGTCGTCATCATCCAAGCCATATACCCATATTTCCTTCGTGGTTCCTTCAAAGAATGTTTTTTTAAAGAATAATTTCTCTTTCTCTCCATCTATGATCCTATATCCTTTTACTTCTATTTCCTTATCATTTAGGTAATTTATTTCAAACCAGTCGTCCTTATCCGTTCCTGTGACTACAGCAAACTTGTTTAAAACGGCATAGTATTTCTTCGCTGTTGCAGTTATAGCAGAGGCTCTGGCTAAGAGTATGCGTTTGATCTCCTCGGTGGTTTCGTCCCTAACCTCCTCCGGAAATTGTAAAAAGGCTTTGTCAATATCCGAGGCTGTAAGGTTGCTTTTAATATATTCTGCCTGAGCGATCCATTCTTCCTCTGTGGTTTCCGGAAATATGGCCAGGTCTAGAATAAAGACTCTTGGTGATGAGTTAAAACCTTCAACACTTCTAATTTCTTTATTAAAACCTTCCATAACCCGAAGGCCAGGAATAATTCTTGTGGCAACACTCATTAAGGCTCCGTCTCCCATGTTGGAAAAGGCCTGATCCCTGTCTCTGGGAAAGGGTTTATAAACGATCTTGTCTTTTTCTTTATCCTCAAACTCGGCCCAGCGCCATTGATCGGTATGCCTGTCCCAGTCTCCCAGGATCATATCGAACAATCTGGCTCGTATAAAAAGATCCGTATCTACTATATATCGCTCATCCTCTCTGAGGTCTTCCAACATACTCTCCGTGCTCTTTAATTCATTGGAAAAGCCAAAACTCTCCAGGTCACCATGACCGTCACCCGCATGTTCCTCAATCATGTATAGTTCATCACCAAAAGTTTTATTGAACTCTTCCAATGCTGATTGTTTTGGCACATAGTACAGCACAGGATTAGTGTGAAAAATTCCCACGGCATCCGATAGTGAACCAATAGTAAAGGGGGCATACGGATGAGCCCCGGTGTAAAAATCACTTAAAATATCTTCGGTATAGGTGTTTTCAAAATCGCCTACAATATACTGATCTTTAAAAGCCATTGCTTGTAAGTATAGTTCCGCACTTTTACGCAGGGCCCGCATTACATATTCCTTGCCATTCTTATGACGCAGTCTCAATGATTTTGATTGATGGCCCCCACCTTTTCTCACGGGCACCAAACCTCCAAAAAGTGTGTCTAATCGTACTGTTGGTACCTTTACCTTAGTGCCATAATAAGATCTGTATCTATCGCCCCAAACAGCCTTATAGAATCCGCTTTTATTGACTTCTTCTTCCGTATAAACTGAAGCTTCTATTTCGGCTGGGAATATTTCGGGATACTTGTCCTCATTTATTTCTCTAAAAGGAGGAAGTACATCTGAAGCATATAGGAACTCTTCGTTTTCATTATCATCCAATCCATAGAACCTTACCTTAGAGGACCCATCCTTATAGATTTCCAAACTGGCAAACCCTTGATGCCCTGTTGAAAATTTACTTCCGTTCATTAACCTTGTATACCCCTTTTTTGCGCCAGATCCGCTTACGATCTGAGGCGTGTTATCTTCTACAATATATTGCAAGGTATGTTCATGACCTGACGTAAAAATTACTCGATCTGAGAACTGGGCCAAGGTTACCAGTCGCTTTCTCAAAGTAGTATATCTGCTATTTTGAAGATCTTCAATAGAAGCTCCGGATGTTCTCCTTAAAACATTTATAACACTTCCAATAATGGGGAGTGGCAGCGTCTCATTTACTGGAAATATATGCTTTTTAAATGCGTACAGACCATTATGTGATCCATAGGTAAACATGGGATGATGCGTAGCGATAAGAGTAGTACGATCCCGGTTCTTTTTTATGATGCTTTCAATTTCTTCAAAGAAGGCATCCCTGCTTTTTATATCGCATCCGTCATTGATGGTAGGGTGATTATCCCAATTCACAAGAAACCATTCTGTATCAATGGTGACCAGCAATACCTCGTCCGAAATTTCTTCTACTTCTATAGGACAGCCGTTCTCCGGTAAAAAAACATTCTTTTTATCTATCTTTTTTTCAACGTATTTCTGCTGTCTCTCCAGGCCTATTAGTCCTTCATTGTACCAATCGTGATTGCCGGGAATAAAGATAGGGTGACCTTTAAAATTTGCAAGTGTTGCAAGTTGGGCATCCAGATGGTTCTTGGCCATCTTATATGCGGCGGTGGAGTCTTTTTTGTCTGGTAAGCCTGCTGGGTAAATATTATCTCCAAGGAAAATTGCTGTGCTTTTTTTATTTGCCTTGTTTAATTTTTCCCTGAATAATTTCAAAACCGGATTTAATTCTCCCACAGGAGAAAGTCCGGCGTCCCCAATTAAATAAAACGTATGAGAGATCTCTTTGGTCGTCAATGTATCTACAGTGGCATTAGTGTCATCGTATTTTACGCGATAGGTAGCACAGCTTGTGAACAAAAGAATAAGTAGTATAAGAGTGTAATGTTTTACCATGTTCAACGTCTAAATTTTGTAATTTGTAAGACCTAAATATAGTATATGTCGGAATTTGTTGAGAAAACTAACCAATTTGTGGTAGACTTATTATCCAGGGAATTAGACCCTAAATTTCTTTATCATAATTTACGGCATACCCAACGCGTAGTTAAAAGTACTAAAGTATTAATAGATTATTATTCCTTAGAAGAAAAGGACAAAGAAGTCCTTCTGTTAGCTGCCTGGCTTCATGATACGGGCTATACAAAAGGATCGGAGAATCATGAGAAAAGCAGTTGTGACATTGCAAAAGATTTCCTGAGTAGAATTGAATACGACACTAAGCTAATAGCCCGTGTAGAAGATTGTATTATGGCAACCCAAAGGTACTACCAGCCTATTTCACTTTTGGAGGAGATCATCAGAGATGCCGACTGTTCGCATTTTGGACAAAAAAGCTTTTTGGAAACTTCCGAGTTGCTTAGAGAAGAACTTTCTAAACTGGGTATCGCTACCTACACCACCAAAGACTGGCTCGATGAAAACGTGAAGATGTTTCGCACAGAACATCGCTATTATACGGATTATGCCATTAAAAATTGGCAACCAGGAAAGGATAAGAATCTTCGTAGACTCATTAAAGAAAAGAAGACAGAAAAAAATATAGCCAAAAAAGAATCCTTAAAAGCCAAATACAAAAATGAAAGTCCGGACAGAGGTATTCAAACGCTGTTCAGGGTTACCCTAAAAAACCATTTAACCCTAAGTGATATAGCCGACACAAAAGCAAATATTCTGTTATCTGTCAATGCCATCATTATTTCCCTGGCCCTATCTAACTTAATCCCAAAATTGGACAATCCTTCCAATACCTATTTAATTTATCCAACAATAATCTTTATCGTTTTTGGCGTAGCATCAATGGTATTGGCGGTTGCGGCAACTCGACCCAATGTAACAAGTGGCAAGTTTACAAAGGAGGATGTTAAAAATAAGAAAGTGAATTTATTGTTCTTCGGGAATTTTCACAAAATGGAATTAGCCGAGTTCGAATGGGCAATTATGGAATTAGTGAAGGATAAAGAATATATCTATTCTTCACTAACTAAAGATCTTTATTTTCTTGGCTTGGTTTTAAATCGAAAATACAAGCTTCTTCGATGGACCTATACCATTTTCATGATCGGTATAATTATTTCTGTGATAGCTTTTGGTATTGCCTTTAGATATTTTGGGCCCGAGAGGATGGCTGATCTTGTAGTAAATTAAGCTTTTAATGCCTCCATGAGGTCTTCATAAGTATATGTTTTCTGAGGTTCTTCTTGTTTATTGTAAAGTATTTCGACCCTGATAGCTTTTAATCCTGTGACTCCCTGAAGCCCTTCCAGTTCTACGATCTCTATATTGTTGGTAAAATAACCTTTCGACTTCAGAAATGAGATGTATCTCAAATATTCTAATTCATCCGACTTTTGAGAATACACAATTACTAATTTCCCTTTTGAAGTAAGACGCTCTGTGGTTCCTTTGATAAAGGATTTATCTATGCGCTTTTTTATGATCTCGTATCGCGCATTGTACGTGCCGTCCACATCAAAATGTTTTTCATCCATTCTAAACCGAATAGAAAGTGACGTATTGTAAACAAGGATCAATGATGCTACATCTAGCTTAACAGGCAATAAGGGTTTTAAGTTGTAATAGCCATTTTCCATATCACACATAACCTGTAATTGCCATAAGCGCAGATTATTAAGATATAGCATATCAAAAGAATTATCATCCGTGATATCATTCCCAATATATAAGTTATGCTCTACTCCATCTGTTTTGTAACGCTCAAAATAGTGAGGGAACATGGCCTGTGCTTCTATTTGACGTTCATCTAGAATAGCTGCCAGTTGCCTGTTGGTCTGCATGATGGTCATATCATAATTCTTCCTATGATCATAGTAGGTGTCTGTATCGCTGTCAATACGTTTCTCGTAAGAAGAAATAAGTTTAATAAGAGGAGAGGAATCATTCTTTTTCAAAAACCGAAATACAGGTTCTATTTCGCTCTTTACAAAATTATAAATAGCCTGTTCACTGTTTGTATGAAGCACCTCTTTTACATCCTCAATATGATTTTCTACTCTAAAAATGAGTTCTTCATAAATAGGAAGATTAGTTTCCTGCCATGCGGCTTCAAGAATTGTATTAATCTCAGATAATTGTATCATCAGATCCCTCTGAATGGCCATATTCCTGGCATTTGATGATCCCTGGATATCTGTTTGTCCGTATAAGGGGTATACATCTTTAAATACAATCTCATTGAAAGATGGTTCATTCCCCTTTAGATCATCCTTGATGAATCGTTTAGCCTCCTTCTTAAATTTCCAATAAACGGCAGGATGAATGGTAGTACATTCTTTTTGGATAATAGCATCTATTAAGTTCTCTTCTTCGATCTTTGAGCGCACCACAGCGGAAACAATATAGGGCATTACATCGTCTAGCTTTTTGGCATTTACTCCATTTAGCTGGTTCGTAACCTGGGATACGATCTCCAATACTCCTAACAATTTTCCATTGAGTGCAATAGGTGCTAAAATGGCGCTCTTTATCCCTTGTTCCATAAGGTTCTTGTAGGGTTGCATTCCGCCAGATTTGTCAAAATATTTCTCTACATCTGGAACAATAAAATAGGTGTTCAGCTTTAGTAGCTTTTCATAGGATTGATGGCATAGGGCCTTATTACAAGCTTCAAAATCTCCATCATTCAATAAAAAACTCTGTATACCAATACCAAAAACCTTTTCAAACTGGTCTTCTTCAGCATTATAGGTTACAAATCCTACCTTTAAGTCCTTAAGTTTAAAAAAGGATTTAAAAGTTGCCTGAAGATCTTTCATGAAATTTTTACTGCCTCTTTTATTGCTGGCAATTAATTCTGATTTAATTTTAGAAATAGCCTGTTCTGCAGTTGCATCGAACATATTGGAAATAACAAATCCCTTTGAAATAAAACTATTTGGAGGTATTTTTTCCTTCCATAATTCAATATTATAAGGGTTTTCCAATAACTGGTCAACATCTTCCTGATTAAGGTCTTTAGACAATTTAGTTGGAAGGATCTCCATGAAATCTGCATTGTACAAAACACGATAGTGCCGTATAACACCATTGGTGTCTGGTATCTCGTAAAAGAAAGGTCGTTGAAAATCTAGCTTAAATCCATAATGATAATTTAGGATAACAACGCACCCCATGATGTAGTCAATATTATCATTCTCCCTTCTCAGTGATAGGCCAAAATCTTTTCCCGCTTCTTTGAGGATCTTTTTAAAGCGTTTGGATTCGTTGAAAGTTACATCGAAATAGGGTAGGGATGCGGCCTTGATCTCATTTTCTGTAAGTACTTCCGAAAAGGAGTCCTCCAGGATAAGGCCAATTGTATCCTTATAAGTATCAAGAAGGGCAACATCTGTAAAGCCCTCCCTCAAAATAGGATAAGGGGCTTGTGCATCCAGGATCCGTTTGGCTTTCTCTACCATAAATGGATCATCGCTTTTTGCCATTTCTTCGTACTGTCTCAAAAGTTTGTCAAAACTTATGACTAGCTTTAATGGCAATTCATTTGTTTCCTTTGATGTCATAAGAGATTGGTCTACTATTTCTCCATAAAATTACAAAACAAATCCTTTTCTTATTGATTAGAAAAAATACCCGATGTTCCTCACTTTTTTAAGATATTTATACAAATTAACCCTATGTCTTCCAATACAAGGCTCAGCAAGGCCTATAAGAACGCCAAGACGTTGCTATTCGATGATTCCTCAAAATTTATCTTCTTCAGTGACTGCCATAGGGGAGATAACAGTTTTGCAGATGATTTTGCTAACAATCGGAACGTCTATTTTCATGCCATCAGGCATTATTACAAGGAAGGATTTCAGTATTGCGAACTTGGCGACGGAGACGAATTATGGGAAAATATGCATTTTAAAGACATTTTTGATGCCCATAAGAATGTATACCAGCAACTTCGTGAATATCATTTGAAAAATCGCTTACACATGATTTGGGGAAACCATGATATGGTTTACAAAGACCCCGATTACGTGAAAAAGCACTTAGGTAGTTATTTTGATCCCATCGATGAATCTAATAAAGATCTATTTAAGGATATTACCTATCACGAGGCACTTGTCTTAAAACATCGCGATACCGGTCAGCAGATTTTTCTGGTGCACGGACATCAGGCCGATTGGTGGAACTACACATTTTGGCGCTGGGCGAGATTTTTAGTCCGGGTGCTTTGGACCCCTCTACAAGTTTGGGGTATTGCAGATCCGACGAGTCCGGCTAAAAACTACAAAGAGCTTATTAAAGTGGAACGACGCATAAAAAAATGGATTCTAAACAACAATAAGCTCATAACCATTGTAGGGCATACCCACAGGCCACGATTTGCGCGCCCTGGAGAAATTCCTTTTTTTAACGATGGTAGTTGTGTTCATCCCAGAAGTATTACAGGAATTGAGATCACCAATGGTGCAATTGTATTGATCAAATGGCATATAGCTACCAAGGAAGATGGTACACTACAAATTGTAAGAGTAGTACTGGAAGGACCAAAAAATCTTATAGATTACCAATAGAAAAAGATCCATCTCCAGACCTAGCCCCACCTTGATCTATATATGAGATGAATCTTTAGAAAATATTCTTTATTGAATAACAAAGTTAATCGGAATGCTGTAGGGAACCGAAACAGATCTTCCCCTTTGTTTCCCTGGCGTCATCTGTGGAAGTGAAGCGACGATCCTGTGAGCTTCTTTTTCCAAATTTTTGTCCGGGCCTCGCATTCTTATGCTTCCGATATTACCTTTAGAATCTATTAGGAACTGTACAAATACCTTTCCTTGTATTCCGAGTTCCAGTGCAGCAGGGGGATAATTAAATTCCTTGATGATGTGCTCCTGAATCTTTTTTTGAAAGCATTCTTTTCGTTCTTCATTATTACGGGCAGATTCGCATCCGGGAAAAATAGGAACGTTCTCTATCACAGCAAAGGGCACTGTTATTTCTTCTTCCTCTTCCCCTACTTCCACATCGTCTACTGCTATTACTGCATCAATAACCGTTTCCTGACTAATTTCAGTACTTTCAATAATGGTTTCTTCTATCTCCTCAGTATCTTCTACAACTTCAATTACTTCAGGTGCAGATGGTGGAGGGGGAGGTGGAGGAGTTTTAATGGCTTCCGTTATAGGAACTTCCTCTTTTAAGTCGTCTTCGGCCATCGCCATACTTAAGGTTTCCATGTCTTTCGGATACGTCTTATACTCTAGTGCCCGCCATGTTAGGAACAAGACAATAGTAAGCCCAATAACAAAATAAAGGCCACTATTTCTATTTAAATCGAATTTTGGATTTTTTTTGACTTGCATGATATTGGCTTTTAATACATTGAAATTAAATCCAATACCAAAGAATTACTATGACATTTATCAGTTTTTAAATGACTGATTGTAAACCTTCTAATGTTGCTCTATGAACAAATATCAGGTAGAAGACAACAGTACTTCATCAAAATTGATCCCTTCCATAGGGACAATTAGCTGCTGTTCATGATCCCATTCTATCCTCCTACCAAGCTTATAGGCGAGTCCGGTCATATGGGCAGAAATGGCTTCTTCAAAACCTTCTTTAATACCGCAACTCAAGGTGCCTCCATTGCGTATACAACTTAGCCATTCCCTTAGATGCAGGAAGGTAGAGTTAACCCGAACACCGTCTATATACGTCCACATTAGCCCCTTATCCGCAAAATATTGAGAGGTGGCAGAAGACACTGCATCTGGCATATTTGCTCCCGGATTATAATGATAGATAGGCACATTAGGTTTCATTTTTCCCTCCTCGATCATCTCTGCGTATTTCGTAGAACCATTATCTGGCCACACGGTAAGATTATTCCCCAGTTCCATGGAAGCATCATGACCCATTAAAATAGTGGGCCTGTTAAATGCATTCCCAAGGGTTGCGCTATAGGTAAAGGTCATTCCTTTTTCCTTCCCTTTTGGCTGACTACTGCCAGTGCTAAAATCTGGGAATTCCATATTTACCTGCAGCACATCTGGCACGTTTCTACCATCGTTATGGGTATAGATACCTCCGGAAGCTGTAATGCTAGATGGTATCCCCATTCCCAATACACAATTTAATCGATCATAATCATGTGTGAGCAGATCGCCAGATAAACCAGAGCCATAAGCCCACCATTTGCGCCAACGGAAGAAATGGTTTTTATTAAATGGTATCTTCGGTGCATTTCCTAAGAAGAGGTCCCAATCTATAGTTTGTTCATTTGCTTTTTCGTGTATATCATAATTCCATGCACCATTATCATCATTTCTGTTGGTAAACGTTTGTATCATCGACACATGACCCAGAACGCCTTTCTTAACAATATCATTAGCCGTTTTAAAGCTAAGGGTTTGTCTATGTTGATGCCCCACCATCAGTAAGGCTTTTGAATTTTCAGCAGCATCACGAAGTTCGTACGTTTCCTCAATGGAATGTGTCATTGGTTTTTCCACATAAACATGAACATTATTGTTAAGAGCTTCAATTGCCATTGGTGCATGCCAATGGTCTGGGGTAGCAATTATAACAGCATCTACTTCCCCACTCTGTATCATTTCCTGATAGGTTGTAAAGCGCTTTACAGTATGTTCTGGTGTTGAAAATGAAGCGATGACAAGTTCGGCCTTTACATCAAAAACATCACAGACTGCGCTTATTTTAATGTTTAACTTCTCCTGATCAAGAAATTCTTTTAATTGGGTGTTCCCAGTGGTCTCTTCTTCCAATTTCATTTCTTCGAGCCAGTCTTGTGTTGCAAAACCCAGGGCTCTGCAAAGTTGTTCACCCCTGATCCCAAAACCTATGATACCGAGACGAATTGGTGCTCCTCCAATCTCAGGAAGTACCGAAGTTAAAGAGGGTTGAATTTTTAACTGTTCCAAAATCTCTGAGCGATCTTTGCTTTTAACCAGCGCATTTGCTGTACCCGCCCACCATATAGATCCCAGGATGGGCAAACCGCCTAATCCTTTTAATACGTCGCGTCTTGTCCATTTCATAATTGTGGTGTTTTTGCCGTGTTAGTTCTTTGACCTTTTAAATAACCCAATCCAAAATAAAAACCTGTGGGATATTGATACAGTACCCATAATGCAGCTAGTTCAATCAGGTTCTTATTCACAAACCAATAGCTTCCTTCAATATTAAGTTGCTCTAACCAGGGAAATGGCGGATGGGCAAAATAATACATGCCCAAAAGCACCATACCTGCAAAAGCACCTAATTTTTCATAAATCCCGAGGATTAGTGTGATCCCAACAAAGATGAGAGTTATCATATTCAGGGTATCTACCCATCCAATAATTGCCTCGTTCGTCATTGAGATAAATAGCCAATCTAAAGGGCCCTGAGCTGTAGCCAGGTATCCAAAAGCTGTCCAATCCGGATTAAAAAGTTTAATGACCCCCTCGTAGAGGAAATGCCATCCTATCAGGATCCGTAAAAACACCAAGCTCTTGGTGAGCGATTCTTTTTGAAGTGTCACTGTCATTATTTCACGATTTTGAATTCATAAATATGCACTCAACCTGCCATAGGAGGTGTTGATACTAGTACTGTATAAAACGCTCAAAAATATTGTCGTTACCGATAAAATACTATGATTTTTATCAGTTAAAGAACCATCTCATCACTTATTCCTCAAAAGAATAACGGTTTCTTTCAGGAATCTTATACGCGTTCTGCCAAGGTCTTTATTGCGTAGATAAAATGATCTAATTCTTTAATGGTCGTATACACATTTGGCGTTATCCTGCAGCCTTGCACATTATCCTGGTCAATGGCTACGGTAAATATCTTAAACTCGTCTAGTAAGGTCTTTGCAAGGTCTGAAGGTTTCATTCCCTTTATACCCACATTGGCAATACCACAGCTTCGATGTGCTTCAACAGGGGTATTAATGATCACATTCTTTCTTCCTCTGAGGGGGTCAGACCAATATCGCTGTAAAAACCTCAACCGTTGTTCCTTTCTTTCCAGTCCTATCATCTCCAGATAGTCCATGGCGTCATTTATGGTAAGATCTGTATGTACCGGATGAGTACCTATATGGTTCAATCTTTCAATATCATCATCATCCCGGGGATGTTCCGCCAATAGTGGCCATATCTTCGGGATGTTCTTTTTTGCTACAAATAGTAGTCCTGCTCCTAAAGGGGTACTAAGCCATTTATGAAGACTGGAGCCATAATAATCACATTGCAGTTCGGAAATATTTACTTTAATATGGCCAACACAATGCGCTCCATCTACCATAACTTCCACTCCGTGTCTATGAGCCATATCACAAATCTTTCGTATGGGCATTATATGGCCAGTGATATTTACCATATGACATACCATCAGCAATTTCGTTTTGGGAGTGATCTGAGATTCGTATAAGGCCACTAATTCTTCATCAGATTTGGGATGGTTGGGTATGGATACGGTTTTATTGACCACCCCAAAACGGTTGGCAATAAGTTTAAAATGCTCTCGCATAGCCCCATAGTCCTGAACAGCAAAAATTGCTTCATCCCCCGCTTTCCAGGGATAGCCGCCTATGACCATATCAAGGGATTCTGTGGTGTTCCGGGTAATGATCAATTCATCGGAATTACATCCCACCAAGTCAGCTAAGCGGTTTGCTATACGTTTCTTGTTGTCCCATTGCACCGTCCGCATATAATAGGACCCCTCATAGTTCACCTGTTCTATATGCTTATGAAATTTCTCAATAGTAGGAATGGGAGCAATATTATAATACCCATTTTCCAGATTGATGTAGTCCGGTTTCAATGCGTAATCTACCCTAATCCTTTGCCAAAACTCGTCTTCATTAGTTACATCATAAGAAGGTGCATGTATAGGCATTTCCGCCCTAAGATGATAAGGTAAAAAAGGCGTAATTACTGCTGCCTGCCCTATTTTTCGTAAAAAAGATCGTTTGTCCATATGGCCGGGATGGTTCTACAAGATAAAAAATAGATCCCTTAAATGTCTTTTCAAATTGTATATTTAGTAATTAAACTATTCTAATAACTACCAAAATAGAACCATGCCTTTAATTATTGTCATAATTGGGATCCTTATTTTATTTTTTCTAATAGCCCGATGCAAACTCAATCCTTTTATAACCTTTATCCTTGTTTCATTGTTCGTAGGCATTGCCGAGGGAATGGATCTGGAGACAGTTGTTGCCTCTATAGAAAATGGAATTGGTAATACCTTGGGATTTCTGGTCATGATTCTCGGACTGGGGGCCATGCTCGGTAAATTAGTTGCAGATAGCGGGGCCGCACAACGAATTACTTCCAAATTAGTAGAAAGGTTTGGTCGTAAGTATATTCAATGGGCTGCGGTGCTAACTGGCTTTATTGTGGGCATCCCCTTATTCTATTCTGTTGGATTTGTAATTTTGGTACCCTTGGTTTTTACGGTTGCGGCTGCTACTGGTTTACCTCTACTTTATGTTGGTCTGCCTATGCTTGCATCCCTTTCCGTTACTCACGGTTACCTTCCACCCCATCCTGCACCTACGGCAATTACCGTAATGTTCAATGCAGATATGGGTAAAACTCTGATCTATGGAATAATTGTGGCGATACCTGCGATCATCATCGCAGGACCATTTTTTTCCCGGACTTTAAAAAATATTAATGCAACTCCTCTAAAAGAATTTGTTAATCCCAGAATTCTAACGAATGAGGAAATGCCCAGTATGCGTATTAGTATCTTAACGGCCTTATTGCCCATTATACTCATAGCCTTAGCTACTTTGACCGATTTGTTATTTCCAACAGACTTTCTGTTTAAAGATATCATCGCCTTTGTAGGAAATCCAGTAATAGCCATGCTTATCTCTGTTCTAGTAGCAATCTATACCCTGGGTTTAAGACGAGGGAAAAAAATGACAGAAGTGATGACTTCTGTAGGTGATTCTATCTCTGGAATTACAATGGTACTTTTAATTATTGCCGGAGCAGGAGCTTTAAAACAGGTGTTGATAGATAGTGGTGTAAGTGATTATATTGCCGATCTGCTTAAAGATTCTTCGTTGTCTCCTTTATTTTTAGCCTGGCTTATCGCTACAGTAATTCGGGTTTGTGTTGGGTCGGCAACGGTTGCCGGACTAACCGCTGCGGGCATTGTCTTACCCTTAGTTGAAGCAACCGGAGTGAGTCCTGAATTAATGGTACTGGCCATAGGTTCAGGAAGTTTGATGCTTTCTCATGTGAATGACAGCGGTTTTTGGTTGTTCAAAGAGTATTTTAACCTGTCTGTCAAAGACACATTGAGAAGCTGGACACTAATGGAAACAACCGTTGGGGTTGTGGGTCTTTTAGGAATTTTGATTTTAAACCAATTTATATGACAATAGCCATGGATAAAACTCCTTCACAACGACTAAAAGAACTTGGATTGATTTTGCCTCCGGCTCCACCGCCGGCAGGGGTGTATAAACCTATATTGGTAATAGATAAATTTCTATACGTTTCTGGGCAGGGTCCTATGAAAAATGATGGCACCTTCATCACCGGAAGAGTCGGAGATGATATGAACCTGGGACAAGGTAAATTAGCCGCAGAACAAGTGGGGCTTACCATGCTTTCTACCATTCAAACCCATTTTGGGAGTATCGATCAGATCAAACGGGTGGTAAAGGTGTTGGGTATGGTTAATTCCGCGCCCGATTTTGGCCAGCAACCCCTTGTCATAAATGGTTTTAGTGAGTTGATGGCCGATATATTTGGAAATGATCTTGGGGTAGGTGTACGGAGCGCCGTAGGGATGATATTACCCGGGAATATCCCCGTCGAAATTGAAGCCATGTTTCAACTGCATTGAAATAAACAATTATGGATAAATCAGCCTGGTATCAGATTGAAAATACCGATGAACTAATTTCTCCTTCACTCTTGGTATATCCAGATAGAATTGAAAAAAATATTCAATTGATGGTGGAAATGGCAGGCACGGCTGAACGACTTAGGCCACATATAAAAACACATAAGACCAGGGAAATAATTGAAATGCAGATGGCATATGGGATACAAAAATTCAAATGTGCTACAATAGCCGAAGCAGAACTTCTAGGGCAATGCGGTGCTAAAGATATTCTGTTGGCCATACAACCAGTGGGTGCAAATATTTCTCGATTCTTCCAGCTAATAACTCAATTTCCTAAGTCTACCTTCTCAACAATTGTAGACAATGCGCTTATTATTAAACTTATTTCTGTAGAAGCAGCCTCCAAAGAAATTAGAGTTCCCTTATTTCTCGACCTCAATACGGGAATGAACCGCACAGGAATAGAACCAGGTGAAAATGCCGCAGACTTATGTCAATTAATTTCTAAAGATCCCAACCTCATTTTTAGAGGCCTCCACGCTTATGACGGCCATATAAGAGAACCTGTTATAAATGATCGAAAAAAAGTATGCGATGAAGCTTTTGACAAAGTTTCAAATTTTAAAACAGAATTAGAAAAGAAAGGGATTAATGTTGAAACCATTGTAATGGGAGGCTCTCCCACCTTTCCTATCCATGCGCAAAGGCAGGAAGTGGAAGCCAGCCCTGGAACAACCCTCTTATGGGATGAGCGGTATTCAAGCTCGTTTCAAGAAATGAAATTCTTACATGCCGCTGTTTTACTTACCAGAATTATCAGTAAGCCTAATCCAAATGTAATTTGTCTGGACCTTGGCCACAAATCGATCGCACCTGAAATGAATTTTCCCAGAGTCAAAATATTTGGACTGGAAGACTGTGAACAAATAGGACAAAGTGAAGAACATTTGGTGCTAAATTGCCCACCTGGCAAGATTACAGAGGTCGGTGATGTTTTCTATGCCATACCCATGCATATCTGTCCTACCGTTGCGAAATATCCTAAATTGCTTACGGTAACGAATGGCAAGATTGCAGGTTCCTGGAAAGTAGCCGCAAGGGACCATAGCTCAGTTATATAAATTACTCGTATGCTCATATTTGATGCACATCTGGATCTTGCTATGAATGCCCTGGAATGGAATCGGGATCTTACCGCTTCGGTGGTAGAGATCCGGAAAAGGGAAGAAGGGATGACAGACAAACCCGATCGCGGAAAAAATACAGTTTCTCTGCATGCTTTGCGGCAAGGAAATATTGGTCTTTGCGTAGCCACACAAATAGCCCGTTTTTCAAAAAAAACAAATCCACTTCCGGGTTGGAATTCCCCGCAACAGGCATGGGCACAAACACAGGGTCAGTTAGCGTGGTATAGAGAAATGGAGGCGATTGGAGAAATGACCCAAATTACAAATCGAATACAACTAAATGATCATATAAATCTTTGGAACCAGGATTCTGCAAATAAGAAGCCTATTGGGTATATCCTTAGCCTTGAAGGTGCAGATTCTATTGTCTCCTTTGAGCATTTGAAAAAATCCCATGAGCAGGGTTTAAGAGCCATAGGTCCGGCGCACTACGGCCCCGGAACATATGCTTTTGGAACCAATTCTATGGGAAGTATAGGAACTAAGGGGAAAGAACTTTTGCGAGAAATAGAACGTTTGAATCTTATTCTGGATGCTACCCATTTATGTGATCAAAGTTTTTGGGAAACCATGAAAGTGTATAATGGTCCTGTTTGGGCAAGTCATAATAATTGTAGAGCAATAGTAGACCACAACAGGCAATTCTCCGATGAACAGATCCAGGAATTAATTAATAGAAAAGCAGTTATCGGAATGGCACTTGATGCGTGGATGATGGTGCCAAATTGGGTACGTGGCCAATCATCTCCTAAGGCAATGGGGGTTACATTAGAAACCATGGTAGACCATATTGATCATATTTGTCAACTTGCAGGAAATTCCTCTCATGTAGGAATAGGAACCGATCTTGATGGCGGATTTGGCAAAGAACAATGTCCGCATGATCTAGATACTATTTCCGATTTACAGAAACTTCCGTCATTATTAAGTAAAAGAGGATACACCTCTAAGGATATTGAAAATATTATGCATGTAAATTTCATAAACTTTCTACATAACATATGGCGTTAAACAAATAAAAAGATCCTCCCAATTTCTTGGGAGGATCTAACTCAAATAGTATTTACAATTATCTTATTGATCAACGGACTTTTCTAACCAAGGTGGCGAAAGTGAACGACTTAAGGTCCCTTAGGTTGTCAATTTCCTGCATTGCTTTTTGTTGCGCCTCCGTTAAGGGCGTATTATTTCCGTTAAAAAGTTGATCATATCCTGTGTACATGTCCACGGTAATATGGCTTGCATATGCCTCTGTTGCATAACCCATCATATTCCTCAATAATCCCCAATTTGCCCTTGCACCAGAATCAACATCTTTCTGATGATTTGGTTTAAAGACCTCAGATTCCATATTCTCATAAGCTGATGCTTGTCCTGGTTTTGCTTTCATAAAGTTGATTACTGCCAAGGTCCCCAATGGCATATCAAAATTATCATTTGTCTTATCTATTTCATAGAGGTATATCCTATGTGTCAGATCACGGCTGCTTGCAGTTTGCGCCATTTTTTGATTACTTTCTTCATCAGATAGATTTGGATATGCCCCAGTCCATGCCTTATTAAAATCGCCACCTTCCATCATTTTTACAGGATCATTGTACAAACTAACCGTCATAAACTGGGCACCTTGCTCTTGTCCATTTGGTTGAAGTTGCCAAAGATCCCATCCTATGCAATCCCCATTCTTCACTCTTTGAACATGTACTTTTTCCCAAAATTCTTCCGTTTCCGCATAAGCGGCCGATTGGTCTTCATCTACATGCATAAACTCGAACATGAGATACAGAGGCTCCTCTTCTTGACCGATAGCAATGGTAGTGAATAATGTCATTGCCAAGATTATAAATAGTTTTCTCATTTTTAATGTATTTAATGGTTACATACAAATAAAGCTGAGATTAAGCTATTTACAAGTGTCCAAAGGACCAATACGGGATAAAGATGTCCCAAGTAGGCATTAATTTTATCCGGAGAAATTAAAATAGTTATTAATTAATGATTTTTTCTTCCCTTAAAAACGTATCGAGACTATCAGCAATATCAAAACACCTGCTCACTTTTTCTGCACCTTCGCAATATCGTGACGATAAATCATGTGATTGGCAATTGAACCCTGCAAGATTTACCTTTTCAAATCGTTGATTGATCTTTATACAACGACCGTACATCTCGTTAATAGTTTCATTTTCTTTCGTTTCTATCCCGTTTTTTGCAAGGTATCCCTTCAGAAAACTCTGAATGGCACTCTGGGCATTTTTACAGACCAAAAATGATACAACATCTTCTTCAGGTCTGTATAGCTCATTACTTGCCTGTTTCATTTTACTGATCGCTTCGTCAAAATAATTGTTAGCTAAGGCATCCATCTTACTAAAATTTTGGTTTAAACAGAATTGCTCGTACTATATATGTTCTTATCCAATATAGAATATGAACTTACATATTTCTAAATAGTTCTAATCGCTCCCATTTTGTATTTACATCTTCCTGCGCTTGTTTTAATAGAGCTGCTCCCAATTTTGGATCATCTTTAACAACCCTGGTAAAACGCGTTTCCTTATACATGAAGTCCTCTAAAGGTTTAGTTGGCCCTTTGGAATCTAGTTTAAACTTTTTCCCTTTGGGTTTGGAAGGATCAAATCTAAAGAGCGGCCAATAACCTGTCTCTACAGCTCTTTCCTGATGCATTGCTCCTTCTTTTAGATCGTATCCATGTTCCCCACAATGGGAATATGCAACAATCAAGGATGGTCCGGGATATGCTGCCGCCTCTTCCATTGCTCTCAGGGTTTGCATATCTTTTGCTCCAAGGGCTACTTGTGCTACATATACGTTTTCATAAGACACAGCTTGCAATGCCAAACTTTTCTTTCCTGTTCTTTTTCCGGAGACTGAAAACTTGGCACTGGCCCCTAAAGGAGTGGCTTTAGACGTTTGTCCCCCTGTATTGGAATACACTTCCGTATCTAATACCATTATATTGATATCTTCTCCCGAAGCCAGAACGTGATCTACTCCGCCATATCCTATATCGTAAGCCCAACCATCTCCCCCTAAGATCCAAACTGCTTTTTTCCTCAGGTATTCTGTTAGATGTAACAGCTTTTTGACATCTGGAAGGTCTTTGTGCTTAGACAATTTCTCTTTGAGTTCATCGAGTTGTTTAAATTTCTCTTTTTTCTGAGTTTCATCCTCTTCCGGGTTATTCAGAATTGCCTCAACCAGATCCTTGCCTACTATCTTTTCAAGAGATTTTAGCAATCCAACGGCAATCTCTTGTTTTTTGCTTAGCGCGAGTTTCATACCAAAACCAAACTCAGCATTATCTTCAAACAAGGAGTTGGCCCATGCAGGTCCTCTACCCTCTTTATTCATTTTATAGGGGGTAGTTGGTAAATTTCCTCCGTAAATAGAAGAACAACCCGTTGCATTAGCTATCAAAATACTATCTCCAAATAACTGGGTCAATAATTTTATATAAGGAGTTTCACCGCAGCCTGAACAGGCTCCTGAAAATTCAAATAATGGTTCAAGGAACTGTGATCCTTTCACGTTTGTTATTTGCAAAGAGGTGCGGTCATAGTCCGGAAGTTTTGAAAAATAGTCCCAATGTGTATTTTCAACAACGTCGTTCTCCAGTTTTTTCCTCATATTGATGGCCTTAAAGTCGGGGATTTCCTTGCTTTCTGCCGGACAAACCGCAACACATAGATCGCAGCCTGTGCAATCTTCAGGAGACACCTGTAATACATATGATTCTGTTTCGCTGGTAAAAGGTCGGCCTTTAGCCGGACTCCTTTTAAGAGATGCAGGAGCATCTGCCAGGATTTCATTGGATACCACCTTTGCCCTTATTGCTGCATGTGGGCAAATGACAACACATTTGTTACATTGGGTACATAATTCTTCAGAATCCCAGATAGGGATAAAATCGGCAATACCACGTTTTTCATATTGTGTGGTGCCTGTTGGGAAGGTTCCGTCTATAGGAAAATAGCTTACGGGTAACTCATCTCCCCTACCTGCTAGTATTTTGCCCAACACTTCCTTAACGAACGGATCGGGTTCTCCAGACATAATAGATCGTAAGCCCCTATCATTTGTGGTCTTTTGGGGATATGTTACTTTTTGGAGATGTTCAAGGGATTTATCGACCGCATTAAAATTCATTTTTACCACTTTATCCCCTTTATGGGAATAAGATTTTACAATGGCATTCTTAATTTTTTCAATGGCTTCTTCCTGGGGTAAAATTCCAGAAATAGCAAAGAAACAGGTCTGTAAAACTGTATTGGTCCGCTTGCCAAGTTTAGCCTCATGTGCCACCTTGGTAGCATCTACTACATAGAAGTTCAATTCATTTTCAATGATCTCTTCCTGCATGATACTGGGTAATTTATCCCATATTTCATCTTTGGAAAAAGGAGAATTTAGCAAGAAAGTACCTCCTTTTTTGATGTGATTCAGTACATCGTATTTTTCAATAAAGTTAAATTGATGACAGGCTATAAAGTCGGCCGTATTGATCAAATAGGACGAGAAAATAGGTTGTGGACCAAAGCGCAAGTGCGAAATGGTTTGTGCCCCTGCCTTTTTGGAGTCGTACACAAAATAACCCTGAACATAGTTGTCTGTGGTATCTCCAATAATTTTAATGGAATTCTTGTTGGCCCCTACGGTTCCGTCAGAACCTAAACCATAGAACATACAATTGAAGGTGGTTTTTTTTGTTTTAAATACGGGATTGAATTCCAGGCTAGTATGCCCCAGATCATCATTAATACCTATGGTGAAATGATTCTTAGGGCGTTCTTTTAATAATTCATCAAAGATTCCTTTTACCATCGCAGGATTGAATTCCTTGGAAGACAATCCATATCTCCCACCTACTATAGATGGCATTCTTCGTTGGCTTTCTACATAAGCAGTAACCACATCCAGGTATAGAGGTTCTCCTATACTACCGGGTTCCTTGGTTCTGTCTAAAACCGCAATTTTCTTTACGGTTTCCGGTAATTGCTTTAGGAAATATTCCATTACAAATGGTCGATATAGGCGAACGAACAGAGCTCCTACTTTTTCGTCTTGCTCTACAAGCGTTTCAACTGTCTCGCGTACGGCTCCTTCACCAGATCCCATAATTATGATCACTCTCTCAGCCTCCGGATGTCCCATATAATCAAACAGATTATAGCGTCGACCAGTATGCTTATAAAATTCATCCATCACCTCTTTTACAATACCCGGTACTTTTTCATATTGTGGATTCGCAGCTTCACGTGCCTGGAAAAAAACATCAGGATTTTGTGAAGTTCCCCTTATAACAGGATGGTCTGGGTCTAAGGATCTGTCCTTATGCTCCATGATCTTATCGTCGGGCATCATAGCCTTGATTATATCATCCGGAATGGCATCAATTTTTGAGATCTCATGAGAGGTCCTAAAACCGTCAAAAATATTTAAAAATGGAACCCGCGTTCGCAGGGTTGCCACCTGGGCGATCAATGCAAAATCCATCGCCTCCTGAACCGAACTTCCAAACAACATAGAAAATCCTGTTTGCCTGGTAGCCATAACATCAGAATGGTCTCCAAAAATAGAAAGGGCGTGTGTAGCCACGGTCCGCGCAGCAACATGTATAACGGAGGGTAACAACTCTCCGGCAATTTTGTACATATTAGGGATCATCAATAATAAGCCCTGAGAAGCTGTAAACGTAGTAGTTAATGCTCCTGCCTGCAGCGAACCGTGAACTGCTCCTGCCGCGCCACCTTCACTTTGCATTTCAACTATTCTTGGCACATTGCCCCAAATGTTCTTCTGCCCTTCTGAGCTAAAAACATCTACATGTTCCCCCATAGGTGAAGCGGGCGTAATGGGATATATTGCACAGACCTCGTTGGTCTTGTGAGCTATTCTGGCTACAGCCTCATTAGCATCGCATATTAGTTTTGGAAATTCTTTTTTCATGACGAATAAATTTCATTAAAGACCCCTTATTTTTTTATTTCACACCACAACATTAAATAGGATGGTAACAATTCCATTTTGCTGAAAATGAACATATTGTAATTGGTGTATTGGGCTAAAAGTAGCATTCCTAAAGAGGGTAAACTATGACATTTATCAGTTCCTTAATTCATAGTATGAGCTAGTTGCACGTCAATAAAATATGATCAAGGGGTTTTGTTTTTGTATTCAGGATAAATCAAAGATTACATTGATCATATTAAATAAAAAAACCACCCTCTATTTGAATAAATAAAGGGTGGTAATTTCAAATTAGATAATGGTCCAAAATTACCGATTGTCTAAAATGTTTTGCGAGTCAATGTCCTAACTTCACATTATCATTCTCCGTGCAACCATGCCTTTTTGCCAAGGAGTTCTTCTTCAGATTCCACATGGTCTTCATCTGGGACACAACAATCAACAGGACAGACAGAAGCACATTGTGGTTCCTCATGAAATCCTTTGCATTCTGTACATTTGTCTGGAACAATGTAGTAAAACTCATCCGATATAGGTTCGTTTTCTGCATTTGCATCCATTTCTTTTCCTCCTGGAGTTTTAACCATACCGCTTAAAGCAGTTTCGTCTGAAAAAGCCCATTCCTGGTCTGGCTCATATATCGCATTGTTAGGACATTCTGAAATACAAGCGTCGCAGTTTATGCACTCATCTGTAATTATGATAGCCATTTTTCCTAATTTGATTAAATATACGCAAAAATAGGACCCAACTTAATGTTGGTAAATGATAAAAGTCATGTTTACTTGATTTTGTAGAAATTAAATTTGATATTTATATACCTTGGGTACTATGATAAGTGCCTAAAATCTAATCCCGATCATCATGGAAACGAAAGTAGAGACGCCGCAAGAAGTATTAGAGGCCGTAATTATTCGATTTGTAGGGGATTCCGGAGATGGGATGCAACTAACAGGTACGCAATTTTCAGACACCTCGGCCATGTTTGGGAACGATGTGGCTACCTTCCCCAATTATCCTGCCGAAATTAGAGCACCCCAGGGGAGTCTTTACGGGGTTTCGGGCTACCAGGTCCATATTGGGAGTGTCGAAATAAGCACGCCGGGAGATGAAGTAGACCTTCTTGTTGCTATGAATCCGGCCGGATTAAAAACAAATTTGCATTCCGTTAAACCGGGTCACACAATCATTGTGGATACCGATTCTTTTTCCAAAAAGAATTTGGAAAAGGCACTATATGAAGCCAATCCTCTTGAAGACAACAGCCTGGAAAACTACCGGGTAATTGAAGTGGCCATGACTTCCCTCACCAAAGAGACATTGAAAGATGTACAGGGTCTAGACAATAAGGCCATTACCAGGAGTAAAAACATGTTTGCTCTGGGAATGGTATACTGGATGTACCATCGCTCTACTGAACATACTATAGAATTCTTTCAAAAGAAATTTAAAACAAAACCAGAGCTCATTGAAGCCAATACTAAAGTACTCAATGCCGGTTATTATTTTGCGGAAACCTTAGAACTGATCCCTAATTCTTATACTATTTCTCCTGCAAAAATGGAAGCGGGGACCTATAGGATCATCATGGGAAATACCGCTACTGCTTGGGGCTTCCTGGCCGCAGCGGAAAAATCGGGGATGGAATTGTTTTTAGGTTCTTATCCCATTACACCTGCCTCCGATATTTTACATGAATTGGTAAAGCACAAACATTTTGGCGTAAAAACGCTGCAAGCCGAAGACGAAATAGCCGGAATAACCTCAGCCATTGGCGCTTCCTTTGCCGGCGACTTAGCGTTAACCACTACTTCAGGGCCTGGATTGGCGTTGAAAGGAGAAGCCCTAGGACTGGCAATGATGATAGAATTACCGCTTGTAGTGGTAAATGTACAACGAGGAGGACCCTCAACCGGTTTGCCGACAAAAACGGAACAATCAGACCTTTTGCAGGCTATGTACGGTAGAAATGGAGAAAGTCCGGTGATCGTTATTGCCGCGAGTACACCTGCTAACTGTTTTAATTATGCTTATGAAGCGGCGAAACTAACCTTGGAGCATATGACGCCTGTATTACTTCTAAGTGATGGATATATTGCCAGTGGATCTGCCCCCTGGAAGATCCAATCGGTAGATGAGATGCCCGAGATAAAAAACATGCGTTTAAAAAAATTCAAAGAAAACTATCATCCCTATGAACGCGACAAGGATTCTTTGGCGAGGTTCTGGGCTGTTCCGGGTACACCTGGCTTAGAACATCGCGTGGGTGGTCTTGAAAAGGACAAAGTGACCGGCAATGTATCTTATATGCCCGAGAATCATGAGTACATGACCCGTATTCGTGCTGAGAAGGTTAAACGTGTCCAGAATTATATCCCGGACCAGGAAACAGAATTTGCAGATTCGGGTGATCTACTTGTTGTTGGATGGGGAGGTACCTATGGCAGCCTGCATTCTGCCGTGAAGCATCTTAATGAAGAAGGCTTTACTAATATAGGATTTGCTCATTTTCATCATCTGAATCCCTTGCCAAAAAATACAGACGCACTGCTTAAAAGATTTAAAAAAATAGTGGTCTGTGAATTAAATACAGGGCAATTCATAAAAGTGCTTGCGTCTAATTTTAGTGGTCATGAATTTTTACAATTCAATAAAATACAAGGCTTACCCTTTGCGAACAATGAACTAAAAGAAAAGTTTAAACAAATTCTATCATAGCCATGGAAGCAGCTGTAAAAGAGTATACATATAAGGATTTTGCCAGTGATCAGGAAGTTAGATGGTGTCCTGGGTGTGATGATTATGTGATCTTACGATCTGTACAGAAGGCACTCCCTGAAATAGGCGTGAATAAAGAAAATATCGTCTTTATATCCGGGATAGGGTGTTCGTCTCGTTTTCCATATTATATGGAAACCTATGGAATGCATGGCATTCATGGAAGGGCTACGGCCATTGCCTCAGGAGTAAAACTCGCCAATCCTACTCTAAGTGTATGGGTTATAACCGGTGATGGCGATTCTTTGGCCATTGGTGGGAATCATTTTATTCATGTTCTAAGAAGGAATCTGGATCTGAACATCATTTTGTTCAATAATGAGATCTATGGGCTAACAAAAGGACAGTTCTCCCCTACTTCCCTGGTTGGTCAAAAGACTAAATCTTCCCCCTATGGCAATACTCAGCCTCCATTTTCTGCCGGAGAACTCGCACTGGGAGCCCAGGCCCGTTTTTTTGCCAGAATTGGCGGGAACACGCCTAAAGAGATGACAGAAATTTTTATAGCCTCTGAGAAGTATAAAGGTACCGCCCTTGTGGAGGTGTTACAAAACTGTCCTATTTTCAATGATGGTTGTTTTACCAAATACACGGATAAAGCAGTGCGGGAGGACAGACAACTTTTTGTGGAACACGGGAAACCCATGATCTTTGGAAAAGAACGGGATAAAGGATTGATACTGAACGGACTTAAACTAGAGGTAGTCACCATTGGTGAAAACGGGGTGGAAGAATCCGATATCCTCATTCACAACGCCAAAGAACAAGATCCTACCTTACACCAAATGCTGGTGCGAATGGAATATCCTATGGTTACAGGGATCATCCGGGGTTTTGAGGATGTGACCTTTGAAGAGAGGGAAGAAGCATTAACAGCGCAGGTAAAAGCTAATTCAGCTTTCAGGAAGACCAATGATCTGTTTTTCTCCGGGGATATATATGAAATTACTTGATAACTGAATAAATAGTAAATGGGTTCAGAAGCTATCATTGTATTTTTTATTGCCGGAGTGGTTCTGGTAGCCGGAGCGAATTTTCTTTCGAACCTGATTTCACCAAAATCGGACAGTGAAGCGAAACGGGCGCCCTATGAAAGTGGAATGACCACCATTGGACCAACCTGGGTTCAATTCAAGGTAGGATATTATCTGTTCGCGATCTTATTTTTGATCTTTGATGTGGAGATAGCCTTTCTGGTTCCCTGGGCAGTTGTTTTTAAAGGAATTGGGGCTGTTGCCTTTATAGAAATAGTAATCTTTTTATTCATACTGGGTTTAGGCCTTTTGTATGCATGGAAGAAAGGAGCGTTAAAATGGGAATAAACAAAGCAAATGAAGTGCCCGAAGATTTCCCCGGAAAAGTTATTCCGGCTGGGAATGGGGCCAATGTGGTAGTGACCAACCTGGATAAGGTTATCAACTGGGGAAGATCCAATTCCCTGTGGTCTCTTTATTTTGGGACCAGCTGCTGCGCCATTGAAATGATGCAGACGGGAGCGTCTAGACATGATTATTCCAGATTTGGTTTTGAGGTTGCCAGGCCCTCGCCCAGACAAGCAGACCTGATTATTATTGCGGGAACCATCGTGAATAAAATGGCGCCTGTACTAAGACGACTTTATGAACAAATGGCTGAGCCGAGATATGTTATTGCCATGGGGGCTTGCGCTATCTCAGGTGGACCCTTCTTCTACAATACTTATTCCGTAGTAAAAGGAGCAGATCATGTCATTCCTGTCGATGTTTATGTGCCGGGATGTCCTCCAAGACCGGAGGCCCTGCTGGAAGGAATGCTGATGCTACAAGATAAAATTCGAAAAGAGAGCAGAAAAGATAAAAAGAATCCGGTAGAGGGTTTTGATGAAGGTTTATAAAATAAGGACCTATGACCAACCAAGAATTACAACAAATAATAGGCAGCTGGCAGCCAGAACTGGAGTTTACTGAAGAAGAATCCCAATTTCTGAATATCCAAGTCCCAGCAAAACACTTGCACAACTTAATGGCCCGGTTAAAAAGCGATCCTGAAACACAGTTCGATTATCTATTTTGTCTGAGCGGTGTAGATTGGGGAGAAAAACTGGGGATCGTCTATCATCTGGAATCAACAACAAAAAGACATATTGTAGTGGTAAAAGTAACTGCTGAAGAAAGGGAAACACCAGTTTTAGATTCGGTATATGATATCTGGGCAACGGCTGAGTTCCATGAACGTGAAGTGTTCGATTTCTTTGGCATAAAATTCATCAACCATCCCAATTTAAAACGACTCTTTTTAACGGAAGACTGGATCGGATACCCCCTCAGGAAGGACTATGAGGACGAAACCAACATGATTCTATACTAAAGAAAGATGGAAACAGAAGTTGTACATACCAATTTTAAATCTGAGGAATACTTCATCAACATGGGGCCTCAGCATCCTGCCACCCATGGGGTACTTCGGCTTCTATTAACTATCGATGGGGAGATCATCAAAAAAGTGGAACCAGATCTGGGATATATACATCGCTCTATTGAAAAAATGTGCGAACGAGACAGCTATCAGCAAATCGTTCACCTCACAGATCGCATGGATTACCTCTCGGCAAACATCAACAATGAAGCCGTCTGTTTAGCAGTTGAAAATGCACTTCAATTGGAGATCCCGGAACGGGTAAAGGTCATAAGAACCATAATAGGCGAATTAACCAGGATTTCTTCGCACTGCCTGTGGTGGGGTGTAATGGGCATGGATGTGGGAGCACTTACTACCTATTTCTACGGTTTTAGGGACCGGGAAATGATCAACGACATCATGGAGGAAACCTGTGGTGCCCGCTTAACTATGAACTATAATGTTCCCGGCGGGCTTATGTTGGATATTCATCCCAATTTTGTGAAAAGAGTTAAGGATTTTATTGCCCATTTTAAGACAAAACTCCCGGAATACGACCGTCTATTGACCGGAAATGTCATTTTTAAAAAACGGACCGTAGGGGTTGGTGTGCTGAGCAAAGAGGATGCGATTTCTTTTGGAGCTTCAGGTCCGGTAGGAAGGGCCTCAGGTTATTCCTGCGATGTACGTAAACACCATCCTTACAGTGCCTATGACAAAGTGACCTTTAATGAATCATTGAAAACGGAAGGCGATACCTATGCCCGTTACCTTGTTAGAATTCAGGAAATGTGGGAGTCCCTGTCTATAATTGAACAATTGATAGATATCATTCCTGAGGGAGAGCATAGGGTAAAAACCAATGCCGTGATCAAATTACCAAAAGGAGAATATTTTCAAAAAGTGGAGACCGCCAGGGGCGAACTTGGGGTCTATATCATCAGTACGGGAACCAAAAGCCCTTATCGGCTTAAATTCAGGTCGCCGGGCTTTTCAAATCTATCATTGTTAAATCATATCGCAGTAGGAGGAAAAATAGGGGATCTTGTGGCCACTATGGCAACACTAGACCTTGTTATCCCTGATATTGATCGTTAAAATAAATTAGATGATCCTATTAAGTATCACAGAGAACATTCACAATTGGCTATTCAGCGTTATGCCAGCTGAGGTTGCCAGCATTGTGGAAATGGTCCTGATAGCGGTCGTCTACCTTACTGTATTTGCAGTTGCCGGTTTGTTCTTGGTGCTTTTGGAAAGACGGGTCGCGGCTTGGTTTCAATTAAGGATTGGCCCCAACAGAGTGGGCTATCAAGGCCTTTTACAAACCATGGCCGACGCTATAAAACTGCTTACCAAAGAATTGGTAGGAACTGATAGAGCAGATAAGTTTCTGTATAATCTGGCCCCATACTTTGTGATCATTACAGCCCTTATGGCCCTTGCTGTCATTCCTTTTTCTCAGGAATTCCATGCATTCGATATCAATATTGGTATCTTTTTTTTAATTGCAATTTCATCCATAGGCGTGATCGGAATATTATTGGGTGGATGGAGCAGTAATAACAAATTTGCCATGATCGGAGCCATGAGGAGCGGGGTGCAAACAATCAGTTATGAGCTCTCCGTAGGGCTTTCACTTTTAACCATGGTGGTAATTACCGGAACCTTACAACTTTCGGAGATCATTGAAATTCAAAAAAGTGGCTGGCTTATTGTTCAAGGACATATCCCAGCAGTTATTGCCTTTATGGTCTTTATGATCTCCGGAACTGCAGAAACGAACAGGGCTCCTTTCGATATGGTAGAAGCAGAATCTGAACTGGGCGCTGGGTTTCATACAGAATACTCTGGAATGAAATTCGCCTACTTCTTCCTGGCAGAATTCATCAATATGTTTATCATAGCGGCTATTGCTGCAACTGTTTTTTTTGGAGGCTGGTTGTCTCCTTTTGGAATCACGGAATCTATCCCGGAACTGGGAGTATTTTGGTTTTTGATAAAAACAATGGTATTGGTCTTTTTAATGATGTGGTTCCGCTGGACGTTTCCACGCTTACGAGTAGATCAGTTGCTTACACTAGAATGGAAATATTTGCTCCCTATCAATTTAGTGAACATTGTCCTTATGGCTGTATTGGTATGGCTCAATCTAACAATAAGACTATAATGCTATGAGTTATTTTTCTGACATCTATGAAGGAATAAAAACCCTGCTGACAGGGATGAGTGTAACGGGTAAATATTTTATCACCTCCAGAAAAGGAGCCATTACTCAGCAGTATCCTGATAACAGGGAAACCCTAAAAATGTTCGATCGTTTCAGGGGGGAGGTCATCATGCCTCATAATGAAGATAATGAACACCGCTGTACTGGATGCCAGAAATGTGAGATAGCTTGTCCTAACGGAACTATTGAAATTATTTGGGACCGTGGTATAGACGAAGAAACAGGGAAAAAGAAAAAGAAAATAGACCAGTTTGTCTATCACCTAAGCATGTGTACCATGTGTGGCCTTTGTATTGACGTTTGCCCAACAGATGCCATTGAGTGGGGACAAAATTTTGAAAATTCTGTCTACGACCGCACTACCCTTACAAGGGTACTCAATGAACCAAACTCTAAACTAATGCCGGGAGTGGAAGACTAATACAATGGAAAGAATCATTTTTTACATACTTGCGTTAATTATAATCGCCTTTGCTATTGCCTCGGTATCGAGTAGAAAAATGCTGAGGTCTGTCATTTATTTACTCTTTGTGCTGTGCAGCATAGCCGGGATCTATTTTTTAATCGATTATAATTTTCTGGCAGCCATTCAACTTACTATTTACGCCGGGGGAATCATTGTACTGATCATCTTTTCCGTACTCCTGGTTCATCACATCGAAATGCGTTTGGAAATTGCAAAGCCGTCTAAACAGTTCATTACAGGTCTTGTCTGTTTAATTGGACTTGGCCTTTTCCTGTTTACATTGTATTCACATGAGTTTCAGGTAGTGGAGAATACGGCGACCACCAATATAACTGACATTGGAACAAAACTATTAAGCTATGAAGCAGGTGGATTTATCCTGCCTTTTGAAGTAATAAGTGTGCTGTTATTAGCGGCTATGATAGGGGCAATTGTGATTGCCAAAGGCAACAAATTATCTGAAAAAAACAACCCAGCTAAATGATCGCAGGAATTACTATATACGAACTCTTAACGGTTACCTCCATACTCTTTTTTATAGGGATCTATGGATTTATCACCAGAAAGAATCTCATCTCTATTCTGATCTCAGTAGAACTCATCCTCAACGCCTCCGTGATCAATTTTGTCGTGATCAACAAATACATGTACCCCGACGTTTTACAGGGTGTACTGTTTTCCATCTTTATAATTGCGGTGGCAGCGGCCGAAACTGCGCTCGCCGTATCTATCATTTTTAATCTGTACAGGCAAATAAGCTCTGTAGAGGTAAAGGATATTGAAACAATGAAGTATTAAAGAATTCATATTATGAATTACACCTTGGTTCTGTTAATCCCCTTGATTCCCTTAGCGGTATTTCTGCTTTTGGGGTTATTTAATCAGAAAATAAAACCGGCGATTTCCGGTCTTATAGGTGTGTTTGGATTGGTACTCACAACTCTTTTCTCGATCTACACCGCTTTCCAATACTTTTTTATCATTGGAAAGGATTCCGGGGCATTTCCAAGTCTGGTAGAGAAATTTATCTGGATGAACTTTACAGACACTCTCCGCATAGATATGGGCATTCTAATAGACCCTATTTCGGTGATGATGCTGATTGTGGTCTCTACTATCTCCCTGATGGTACACATTTACAGCAGGGGTTATATGAAAGGTGATGAGGGTTATACCAAATTCTTTGCTTTTCTGTCATTATTCACCTTCTCCATGTATGGCCTAGTTTTAGCCACCAACTTATTTCAGATCTATATTTTCTGGGAATTGGTAGGGGTCTCTTCGTATTTGCTGATCGGATATTATTATACCAAAGAGTCCGCAGTGGCAGCGGCCAAAAAAGCATTTATTGTAACCCGCTTTGCAGATCTCGGTTTCCTTATAGGTATCTTGTTAATAGGTTTCTATACAGGCACATATGATTTTGAAACCCTCAATAACCCGGAAAGTAGTGCTATACTGAACTGGGCTTCCACCTCATTTATGGGACTGTCTGTATTGTCCTGGGGATTGATATTGGTTTTTATAGGAGGCGCAGGTAAATCGGCTATGTTTCCTTTACATATTTGGCTTCCCGATGCCATGGAAGGCCCTACCCCCGTCTCTGCCTTGATACATGCAGCTACTATGGTGGTTGCAGGTGTGTTTCTTGTGGCCCGACTTTTCCCTATGTTCTTTTTTGTTGAAGAAGGATTTGTTCTTCAAATTGTGGCTTTTGTTGGGGCCTTTTCTTCCCTGTTTGCTGCTATAATTGCCATCACCCAGACCGATATTAAAAGGGTATTAGCTTATTCTACTATGTCCCAATTGGGTTTTATGATGCTTGCTTTGGGTGTTTCAGGATACGATGGGCAAGATGGCCTTGGTTATATGGCTTCCATGTACCACTTATTTACACATGCCATGTTCAAAGCCTTACTCTTTTTAGGTGCCGGTTCTGTCATCCATGCGGTTCATAGCAATTACTTAAAGGATATGGGTGGACTGCGAAAATACATGCCTATTACCAACATCACGTTTCTGGTTGCAGCTCTTGCCATTGCAGGTATTCCTCCCTTTGCGGGATTCTGGAGTAAAGATGAGATCCTGGTAGCGGTCTATGAACATAATAGCTTTCTCTATGCTATTGGCATTATAGTGGCAGGGCTAACGGCAATTTATATATTCCGTATTTACTTTGGGATTTTCTGGGGACCAAACAGAAGCTATGAACATACGCCCAAGGAATCCCCTGTTTCAATGACATTTCCATTAATTGTTCTTGCCGTTCTTAGCGCAACGGTTGGTTTTATTCCATTCAGCGATTTTATCAGTCCCGATAGAATGGGATTTGAAGGCCATATAAATATACCCCTTGCATTAATTGCTGTACTTGTAGGAGTTATAGGTATTGCCATTGCCTGGGCCTTGTATAAAAAAGAAAATGCGCTGGCAGGCAGAACGGCCCAACGATTTGGTGTTTTTTATACCTGGGCCTATCATAAGTTCTACCTTGATGAACTCTATCTATTTGTAACCAAAAACATTTTGTTTAAAGGTATTGCCGCCTCTGCTGCATGGTTCGATAGGAATATTGTAGATGGGACCATGAATGCCATTGGAAACTCAACGGTGGGAATCTCCAAAAAAATCAGAGGCATCCAATCCGGAAGGATACAAGACTATGCCATGGTCTTTGTCAGCGGAATAGTATTACTGGCTATAGTTTTTATTTATATATGGACTAATTAAGATGATCCCTATGGATATATTATCGCTTTTTATTGTCGTTCCCTTGTTAACGGTGCTGGCATTACTTTTTGCCAACGATCTTAAACGGGCACGTATCATTGCGATGATAGGAAGTATTATTCAGTTGGCCATGTCTGTGAATTTACTTTTTGCCTATTTTAAGGAAAGAGCGGTCAATGACGACATTATGGTCTTCACCCGCGATCTGGTTTGGTTCAAGGATTTCAACATTCATTACAGCGTTGGGGTTGATGGCATTTCGGTTGCCCTGCTCCTATTGACATCTCTTGTAGTCCTGGCGGGTGTTTTTATTTCATGGAAGATGAAGGAATTGCCCAAGGAATTCTTTATTTCCCTGCTTATACTGTCTACAGGCGTTTATGGATTTTTTATTTCCCTCGATCTATTTACCATGTTCGTATTCTTCGAAATAGCTGTAATTCCAATGTTCTTGCTCATAGGCATCTGGGGTTCCGGGCCACGGGAATATGCCGCTATGAAATTAACTCTTATGTTAATGGCGGCCTCTGCTATTTTATTAGTTGGAATTTTAGGCATTTATTTCAATTCTGCCGCAGAAGGAGGTCCTTTGACCTTTAATATCCTCGAAATAGCCAAAGTGAACATTCCTTTGGAAGCGCAAAAGTTATTCTTCCCCTTAACCTTTATAGGCTTTGCTGTAATTGGGGCCTTGTTCCCCTTTCATACCTGGTCTCCTGACGGACATGCCTCAGCCCCAACTGCGGTTTCCATGTTACATGCAGGCGTTCTGATGAAATTAGGAGGGTACGGAGTATTTAGGGTGGCCATGTACCTTTTGCCAGAAGGCACGCTACACTGGTCCTGGTTCTTTATTGTCTTGGCCGCTTTTGGCGTCATTTACGGGGCCTTTGCGGCGATCAGGCAAACAGACCTTAAATATATCAATGCCTATTCTTCTGTAAGTCATTTGGGGTTGGTCTTGTTTGCACTATTGATGCTTAACAAAACTGCCTGGAACGGCGCCATTCTACAATCCTTGTCTCATGGTTTTATGACGGCCTTGTTCTTTGCGTTGATTGGGATGATCTACGGAAGGACCAATACCAGGGATGTAACTAAATTGGGTGGACTTTTAAAGGTGATACCTTTTATTTCCGCCACCTATGTTATAGCAGGTCTCGCCTCTTTGGGATTACCAGGTTTTAGTGGCTTTGTAGCGGAAATGAACATCTTTGTAGGCGCTTTTGAACATGCCGAACTTCCGTATCGGATAGCGACCATCTTCGCTATTTCAGCGATTGTAGTTACTGCAGTTTACATTTTACGTGTGGTAGGGATCATGTTGATGGGTCCTGTTAAAAATGATTCCTTTTTGGTGATGGAAAAAGTTACCTGGTATGAGAAAACAGGCATATTACTAATGCTATTGCCCATTATAGGAATAGGGGTGGCCCCACTATGGCTTAGCGAAATGATATTAAAGAGCATACAACCCTTTATTCAAGGCGTATTATAAAAGAAACGTTTCATGGAGATCGATACTTTTTTACTGCTAAAACAAGAAATTTCACTACTGGCTATTGCGCTGCTCTTGCTTATAGTTGAAATTTTCATCTCCGAGAATAAAAAGAGCCTCGTAGTACCTTTAGTCATCTTTCTTTTTGGCATTCATACCATTTTAGGATTTTTACCTCTGGGTGAAGGGACAGTTTTT
>NZ_CAMYKH010000010.1 GCF_947258935.1 uncultured Muriicola sp. | reverse complement strand
TAAAGGGAAGTATGCAGTTCTTCACCATCGCTTGTATTAACATTAGACAGCACATTTCGTTGTTTGCGCATACCGGGTATGACGGTACTTACAGTTTTATTCATAAGGATAAAACGCAGGGCCATCTCGGCCATGGTCATTCCATCTGGCACCAAAGGTCTTAGCAGATCTGCCCTTTCAGCACTGGGGATCAAGTTTTCCGGAACAAAATAGCTGCCCCTCCAATCGCCTTTAGGAAATTCAGTCTCCTTTGTAATATTGCCAGTAAGCGTTCCTTCATCAAAGGGAACCCGTGCAATTACCCCAATGTTCATGCGCTCACACAAGGGAAATAAGACCTCCTCGGGCGCCTGATCAAAAATATTGTAGATTACCTGCACGGCATCAATTAAACCCGTTTTAAGAGCGCCTATTCCATTTTCAGGCTCCCAGCGATTCACGCTGATGCCCATGGCAGCTATCTTACCCGATGTTTTCAGATCTTCCACGGTTCGTTGCCAATCCTCTCTTTCCGTCCAAACATCATCCCAGGTATGGAACTGCATCAGGTCTATTTGTTCTACCTCCAGGTTTTTTAAGGTTTTATGGGTATACTCTAAAATATGAGCTGAAGGATACGAATCTTTAAAATCATAAGTAGGCTTTGCAGGCCATTTAAAGTTCTTTGGAGGGATCTTACTGGCCGTGTACAATTTCTTATGAGGGTATCTTTTTAGAAGCGCTCCGAGTAATCGTTCGCTATGTCCTTCCCCATATCCCCAGGCCGTGTCAAAAAAAGAAACACCGTGTTCTACGGAAAGATCCAGAGAATTGGCAGACAGCTTGTCATCAGACTCTTTCCATCCGCCCATGCCCCACATACCATAACCTATTTCACTTACATCCCAATTAGTTCGTCCAAATTTTCTGTACTCCATAGCTGTATTATTTGAGTTTAAAATTGGCTTTTCAAAAGATCTAACCCAACAAGAGTCCCTTCCGCCTTACCCAAAAAAAGGCAAATATCAGATTTGGCACCCAACATAACCAGGCCACAATTCGGTACGCTATGGTGAAATCGCCAAAGAAATAAGTAAGGGTCGGAAGCCAGATCCGCAATGTAACTGCCGCAAAACAAAGCGCATAACTGTAGATCATATAGCCCCTATGCAAATCAAAATCCTTGTTCCTGGCAGCCATAAAACCCTTGTAAGTGGTAAATAGCCAAAGCACACCAAGACTAATGAACCCCAAGGATGAAATTAGCCCCCCCGTAGCATAAAATCCGATACAGACTCCACAGGTTCCACTGATCATAGCTGCAATAACATAGGTTTTACCTATAATCCTATGTCTTCGGAGGTTTGTATTTCTAAATTTCTTACTAAACTGAACCCACCCTATTAAAAGAGCCAGACCGCCAAAAAGGATATGGCCATAGAAACCCGTATTCCAAAAAACATTGGATAACAAAGCTTCACTTTTAGAGGCTAACAGTCCGAATTTCCTGTCAATAACAAAGTATATAAGAGGATACAGTCCAATGGATATTGCTGCAGTAGCAAATACAAACCAGGCAAATTTATTGGTGGTGTTTTTCATACTTTATTTATATCTCCAACTGCTTAGATCGGCTCCCCTGGGAGCACTTTTAGCGATCCGTTCCATGATCTTGGGCACGTACATACTGTTATATCGGAGTCGGCTAATCGCATTGGGCTGGTCCGGATCCCCATTCCAGCAGTGTTCTGCCCGGTCGCCATAGGTTACTTCTCCCTCATAATAAGGATCTGATGTGCTCTCCAGAAAGTCTTCCATCAAATAAACAGCATTATTCAGGTAATAATTATCCATGTCTCCACAATAAATATGGATCTTTCCTTTGAGCTTCTCACCCAATTTATCCCAATCGCGTTCCAAAATATACCGCAGATCAAAGTTCTCTTTCCAATATTCTGCCACCCCATGGTCTATCTCTCCCGTCATTTTATCCCAGATACGCTGCGGATATCCGTCTGTTCCCTGAGGCGAATAGGTAGCTTCCCATATGTCCCACTGCTGACCGGAACGCGATTTGTCACCTAAAACCAGTTCCAAATGGTTATTCCCCTTAACGGTACCCTGTATCTGGCCCAGATAATCGCGATGTGCAGGGACCTCTAGTTGTTTAAAGTCGCTTTTATAGTAATATGCATTCTCATCTTCATAAATATTGTTTAAGCAATACGCTCGAAAATCGATTGGATCCGGGCAGGCCGCAAAACACCCATTGTATTCTTCAGGGTACATCACTTGCACGGCCAATGCCTCCCAACCACCGGTAGAACCTCCATAAAGAAAACGTGCCCAGCCTTCCCCTAAGCCGCGAAATTCCTTTTCGATGTGAGGAATAAGCTCATAGGTAATTGCATCGCCATAAGGGCCCTGCGATGCCGAATTTACGGCATAGGAATCATCATAATAGGGCGTAGGATGCTGTATCTCAATTACTATGAATCGAGGAAAGTCGGGTTCATTCCATCGTTTATAAAAATCATAGGCCTCTTGTTGTTGTATAATATTATAACCCTCTAAATCAAATCTGGCAGAATATTCAGGTTCAAGATTGGGATCCGGCGGCTGCGTTCTAAAACCGCCAAAATCATCCGGAAAATGTCCGTGAAAGATCATTAGTGGGTATTTAGCCTTAGGATGCTCCTTAAACCCTTTGGGCAGCAGAATATGAGCTCCCAGGTACATGTCTCGCCCCCAGAATTCTGAAAGTTTTTCCGATCTTATTTTGATGTGTTTGATCCATTCTGTGTCTTCCGGTTCTTTAATAGGCTCAATTTTCTGATCCATCACTATGTCTATTGGTTCAATGCCAGTTTCCGATACGGTAATTTTAAAAGGAGTGCTGAATAAATTTCCGGGCGACCTGTTCCATTGTTGTCCTTCCCCATTGTCCATGGGTAGTTTTACAGTTTGTCCGGCAGACAGATTAAAGGTCTCATAGACATGCAGCAAGGCTTGCACCCAATACTCCCCGGGTGGCACATCGCTAAGTGAAGGATAAGGATATCCAAAGGCCTCTTTATTGAATGCAAAGGATTTTTCTGGTTCCATTTGGTCCACATTCATCCCAAAGACGAGCTGGGTAGTAAGACCATCATTGATCTGAAACCTGGGCTCTTTTTCATTGGTCTTTGCGAACATTAATAACAGCCTGCCATCTTCGGGTCCTTCGCTAAGGGAAGATGGGAAAGAAATACTAATATCGGCTATATTCAAGGCATCTTCCTGTTGCTTACATGCTATTAGTGATATAAATAACACGGATAATAATAGTAGCGTACGATTCATTTGGTCGGAATATTTTCGACAAAAGGTACATATTTTGACCTAGGCTTCCTATACCAAAGTGGATTTTTAATCGTTCTATTTAATCACAAACTCGGTAATCACACCTACTAAATTATTGAGCTATGAAACGACCTTACATTATTTATTTCTTATTGGTGATCCTTTCCATTATCTGTACCTGGAGTTGTACCAACGACGAAGGCAGTGATGATATTGATACCCTTACCCCCACAGATTCTGTCCAGGGGATTTCGGAGGATTATTCAATCCCCAACTAAAAAACCCTCCAAATGGAGGGTTCTTATTCTTATTTTTTTATGCAACATTACCAGATCTTCACCCTTTTTTCAGGGGCCAGATAAAGGCTATCGCCTTCCTGTATATTAAAGGCAGTATAAAATTCAGGTACATTTCGCACAATGCCATTTACCCTATAATCTGCAGGAGAATGCGGATCTGTATTGATCTGAACCCTTATAGCTTCATCCCTGGTCTTAGAACGCCAGGCCTGGGCGTATCCTAAAAAGACTCGTTGTTCTGCAGTAAAACCATCCATTTCTGGTCCTTCAGCACCTTCCAAAGACATTTTATATGCCTTCAGGGCTATGCTAAGACCTCCCAGGTCACCAATATTCTCTCCCAGGGTAAATTCCCCATTAATATTGAGATCTGGCAGAACCTCATATGAGTTGTACTGTTCTACCAATGCGTTGGTTCGTTTTTTGAATTCTTCTTTGTCTGTATCTGTCCACCAGTTACGCATGGCCCCATCACCATCGAATGTGCTGCCGGTATCGTCAAAACCATGACCAATCTCATGGCCTATAACGGCTCCTATGGCACCATAATTTACAGCATCTTCAGCATTCAGATCGAAGAATGGTGGCTGCAGAATAGCGGCCGGGAAAACGATCTCATTTAAGGTGGGGTTGTAATAAGCGTTCACCGTTTGTGGATTCATCCCCCATTCATCGCGGTCTATAGGCTGTCCTAACTTTGCCAGTTCCCTATTGTATTCATATAACCTGGATCTCATGGTATTTCCGAATAGATCATCGGCCTTTATATCAAATTCATATGACTTCCATTTGTCCGGATATCCAATCTTGGGTGTAAACTTACTCAACTTATCAAGGGCCTCCTTTTTCGTGTCTTCACTCATCCAATCGAGGTCGTTAATACTTGCTTCATACGCCTTCAGTAAATTTTGCACCAAGGCTTCCATACGTTCCTTTGCCTCCGGTGGGAAGTGTTTTTTTACATACACTTTTCCCACTACTTCGCCCATGGTACCATTCACCACAGAGACACCTCGTCTCCACAAAGGTCTTTGTTCTTTGGTTCCGTTTAGCTCTTTGCTATAAAATTCCCAATTCTGCTGATTCATGGCCTCATTGAGCCTGGAAGCATTTGCGTCTATGACTCCCCATTTCAAATAGGTCTTCCAGGTATCCAGATTTGTCCCGGTGATGATCTTATCTAGAGCCTTGGTATAATCTAACATCAACACCCCTAATTTTTCTTGTTTTTCCATCCCGGCTTCACCCAAGAAGGCTTTCCAGTTAAAGGAAGGCATAATATTGCTGAGTGTATCTACCGGAAACATATTATAAAGGGATACAAGATCTCTTGTCTTCTCTTTTTTCATTTGCTTTTCGGCCAATTTGGTTTCCAATCCCATAACAGTTGTAGCAGAAGACTCGGCATTGGCTAGTCCGGCCAAATCAAACATTTTTGCCATATGCTCTACATACTTAGCACGTATCTCTTTAGACCTGTCATCTTCTTTTAGATAATATTCCCTATCCGGAAGTCCTAAACCGGACTGCCAAGTGTAAATGGTATAGATCGTTGGGTCCTTAAAATCCTGGTAGATAAAAAGTCCAAGGGGAACATTAAAATTATATTTATTAGCGTAGGCAAAATAGGTTGCCAGGTCATCGTAAGAACCAATAGCGTCTATCTTATCGAACTCAGCTTTTAAAGGAGTTACTCCTACGGCATTCCGTTTTTCAAGATCAATATAGGACTGATACATGTCCCCTACTTTTTGCTCATCAGATCCCTTTGTAAAGTCGCCTGCGGCCGACTCCTCAATGATCTTCTTTACATTTTCTTCTGACTCTTCATAAATTATATACGCAACCCCATAGGCCGCTTTATCATCGGGAATTGGAGTATTCTTTAGCCAGGTTCCATTTACATATTGGGTGAAATTATCTCCGGGTTCTACCGTAGTATCCATATACTCGGTTAAAATTCCCGAAGTGAGGGGTTTCTCTTCCTTTTCTTCCTGTTTACAAGCTGCTATGGCCAGTAAGGAGAAGAAAAGAACTTGTTTTGTTACTTTTTTCATATGTATAGATATATTTAATTGTTCGTGTAGGTTAGACCGTCCTTGTCCATTTTTGTTACAAAATTGTGCCAAAATGTCGAGAAAATTGAATGAGGCTTACAAATTACGCATTCTTTCGGTGACGTTCTCTGGCTAGTAATGTATTTTTTAAAAGCATGGCAATGGTCATCGGACCAACTCCACCTGGTACAGGGGTTATATAAGAAGCTTTTTTCGAAACTGCCTCAAAATCTACGTCACCTGTAATGTAGTATCCCTTTTCTTTGGTTGCGTCTTCAACCCTGGTGATCCCGACATCAATGATAACAGCTCCGGTTTTTACCATATCTGCCTTTAGAAAATGAGGAACACCCAAGGCAGAAACGATAATATCTGCCTGTAATGTAAGCTCTTTGATATTCTTTGTTCTGCTGTGAGCTAGGGTCACCGTTGCATTGGCGGCTTTTCCTTTTTGGCTCATAAGAATGCTGATGGGTCTACCTACAATATGGCTCCTTCCTATAATAACGGCATGTTTCCCTTCAGTATCTACCTTATATCTGCGCAAGAGTTCCATGATGCCATATGGGGTGGCAGAGATAAAGGTCTCCATATCCAGGGCCATCTTTCCAAAATTAGTAGGGTGAAATCCATCTACATCCTTATCCGGATGCACGGCCATCAATACCTCTTGCTCATCAATATGCTTTGGTAATGGCAATTGAACTATATAGCCGTCTATGTTAGGATCTTCATTGAGCTGATGGACCAATTGAAGTAATTCTTTTTCGGTGGTTTCTGAGGGCAAGTGATGTAAGGTAGATTCAAATCCAATGCGCTTACAGGAACGAACTTTACTACCAACGTAGGTAAGGCTTGCGCCATCTGTACCTACAAGGACAGCTGCCAGGTGCGGTACCTTCTCTCCCCTTTCTTTCATTGAGGCCACTTCTATGGCAATTTCATCCTTTATTTGATTGGAGATCTTTTTACCGTCTAAAATGGTCATATTGCTGTATTTATTAAGTGCCCATAATAAGCTATATGAGCAAAGAATTGGATTGCTAATATTTTTACGAATGCTACCCTTTAAGGCCGCTCATCATCTGCATCATCTTTTTACCGCCTCCACCTTGCATCATCTTCATCATTTTACTCATCTGATTGAATTGTTTTAGGAGTTGGTTCACTTCCTGAATGGTTCTACCACTGCCTTTTGCAATGCGTTTTTTCCTGCTGGCGTCTAGTTTTGAAGGATTGGAGCGTTCTTCTGGCGTCATCGAATGTATGATGGCCTCTACATGCTTAAAGGCATCATCATCTATATCCATACCTTTGAGTGCCTTCCCTGCCCCTGGGATCATTCCCATGAGGTCTTTCATACTTCCCATTTTTTTGATCTGCTGTATCTGCTTCAGGAAATCATCAAAACCGAATGTATTCTTTGCAATTTTTTTCTGGATCTTACGAGCCTCGTCCTCATCGAACTGTTCCTGAGCTCTTTCAACAAGTGAGATTACATCTCCCATTCCGAGGATCCTGTCTGCCATCCTATCCGGATAAAAGACGTCCAGGGCATCCATCTTTTCTCCTGTACCAATGAACTTAATTGGCTTATTAACCACAGACTTGATAGATATGGCTGCCCCTCCACGGGTATCCCCATCTAACTTCGTAAGGATCACACCGTCAAAATTCAAAACATCGTTAAATGCTTTAGCTGTATTTACCGCATCCTGCCCTGTCATGGCATCTACGACAAAAAGGATCTCCTGAGGTTTAATTGCGTTTCGTATGTCCGATATCTCGGTCATCATACGTTCATCAACAGCCAACCTACCGGCTGTATCCAGGATGACCACATTATGTCCGTTGGCCTTGGCATGTGCAATACCAGCTTTTGCAAGCGACACCGGATCATTATTTTCTTTGTCTGAAAAGACAGGAACATTTATTTGGTCCCCTACTATATGAAGCTGATCTATGGCTGCTGGTCTGTATACATCACAAGCTACCAAAAGGGGATTCTTCGTTTTCTTGGTCTTGAGGTAATGAGCGAGTTTTCCCGAAAAGGTGGTTTTACCCGAACCCTGTAAACCAGCCATTAAAATTACGGATGGGGTTCCGGAAAGATCAATGTCTTCAGCATCTCCACCCATAAGTTGGGTAAGTTCATCCTTAACGATCTTCACCATCAATTGACCTGGCTGTAAGGTGGTCAGTACGTTCTGGCCCAGCGCTTTTTCTTTGACCCTGTTGGTAAACTCCTTGGCGATCTTAAAGTTTACATCGGCATCTAATAAAGCCCTTCTCACTTCCTTGGTGGTCTCAGCCACATTGATCTCTGTGATCTGTCCATGCCCTTTGAGGACATGTAAGGCTTTATCCAGTTTTTCACTTAAATTATCGAACATATCAGCTTTGCATTTATGAGAAATGCAAATTTAACAATTGGAATGGGATCACGGAAGTGTAGTCGTAGAAATTATAACAACAAAAAGGGCCACTTCTCAGAGAAGTGACCCTTTTTTAAAGAATAGGGGCAAAATTTATGTGATTATGGCTTCTTTACAAAAACCAACGTATCATAGCTCACATTTGTATCGTTATAACTCTTCAATGTTATACTTTCATTTGTCATGGAAACAAAATCCCAATCATCTGTAAGTTCTATCAGTTCACCATTAACACCGGCATTCAGATACACTTTAAGTTTTCCATCGCTGTTGCGAAGTACTCGCCATACACCGGCCTGCGTAGGACCTGTCTGTCCTGTTGTGATCGCCATTACATGTTCTGCCTGAAAGGCAAAGGTATACTGAGCGAAATCATTATCAGGATATACTACATCATTATACTCGCCTACGATCCATTCACCACCCATCATTACGTTTCGTATTTCAAGGACATCACCATCCGGAGTATTAGGAGCATCATCGCATACTCTCTGCAGGATCAATTCATAAGCAGTTCCTTCTATCTCAAATTTCAATCGGTCATTCCTCAGGTCGCTTAACAACCATTCAAAATAGATCTCATTTGGATTTGGGTCTAGCCTGTTGGGGTCATTCATATTTTCTCCAAACGTAAGTCCCATTACAAGTCGGCCCTGCGCATTGGTAGTAATTTCCCAGGATCCGGTAGAAGTATTAACTCCATTGCTTAAGGTAACTACACCTTCGGCCATAAATTTAAACTCATACCCTAGCAAACGATCTATTTCATCACCATTGTTCTTCACTTTTTTGATCACCCAGGCACATTCCCTCAGGATCTCACGTAAGGTATTAGGATCTTCATTGTACACATCGCAGACACTTTTCAGGATGATCTTGTTTCCTCCTTCGGCGTATAATTTGATCTTACCTTTTTCTATTTCATATACAAACCATTGCAGGTTAAAATCTACCAGTATATCAAATTCTAAATTTAACAAGATACCATGGTCCGTAATTCTGCTACTCCAGAAACCATTTAGTACATTTCCTAGTCTGTCTTTCACAGTTACACCACCATCTTCGGTAAAGTTCATCAAGTACTCAAAGTATTGATCTGTCTGATTGACTGCATCGCGCTCAACTTCACGTACCAACCATGGGCATTCAACTATTAGATTGTTAAATCTTTCCAGTGTAAAATCGTCATCGTTGTAATCATCGTCATCATCTTCATCACAAGCATCCTTGGCATTTTCAATAGCTGTTGCCAGTTCAGCATTACTGTACACGGTTACTGTGGTACCATCGTACAATTTTAATGTTACGGGGAAATCAATACTGATGAGGTCATTGTCATCAAGGCCTTTGAAAAACACTCGTAATTCTTCATCACTGTCTACAGTAACACTTCCTGTTTGCTGCGCATTTATATCGAAGGTATACAGGGTTATAGGATAGACAAAATCGATACATTCAATATCATCGTCCGCTCCACCTTCCAGGCAATCTTCAGCAAGAGCACGTAATTCTTCTTTGTTATTGATCACAATTTCAGAATAATCCGCAAAGGTAATGGTGATAGGGAAGATGATCTCAAGAATATTAGTATCATCATCGAAAGCATCAAAGATCTCTTCAATAAGTTGAAGATCTTCGCGAGAATCGATCGTAATTTCAATCCCGTTCACCTCAACGGTATATGGGAAATTAAGCGCAAAACAACTAGCGCCATCCACAATATTGTCAAAGGAACCATCATTAGAGGAGGTCCTTTCAATAAGTTGGGCCGTAGAAGAACTGGCCATAATGGTCTGTTGCTCGTCTGGTTGAGGTAATTCCTCAAATTCTTCCTGACAAGAAGAAACCATCAGTGTCGCCATAAACAGCAACGTAAACACTGAATACTTAAAAACATTTTTCATAACGATTTGGATTTTTTGTTGTTCGTATGTCTCTATAACACCTCTCATTTAAAATACCCTACCCGTTTTTTTATTTTTTTTAAAATATCTTTGAACCTAATCTAATACATAAGAGGGGCACACTATGGATAATGTCTGTGAAGAGAAAGTCTTCAACGCTATCTTTAATTCCAATTCTAAAACGATCTTTAACTATATATATTATAAATATGGTAATGAGGAAAAGGCTTATGATGCTGTACAAGAGGCCTTTGTAAAGCTTTGGGAGAATTGTGCCAAGGTTGCCCCGGAAAAGGCAAAGGCATTTGTATACAAGGTGGCCAATAATTTATATCTAAATGTACTAAAGGCCGAGAAGGTTCGATTGAAATATGCGGAAAAAGCTTTGAAGACCTCATCGGAATCGCCAGAATTTTTAATGGAAGAAAAAGAGTTCAAAGATAAATTAGACAGGGCCCTCAATAGTCTACCTGAAAATCAACGAACCGTTTTTCTTCTCAACCGCATAGATGGAAAGAAATACGCGGAGATCGCTGAAATGGAAGGTGTGAGTGTAAAAGCAATAGAGAAACGGATGCATCTGGCACTTAAATCCCTGAGAGCGCAGATAGATGGAATTTAATGATAAATCCGTTGGTCTTTGAAACACCAATGTTTCCTGGGGTTTGTAAAAAAAATATCGACCAATGGTAGGGTATTTTGTGATCTAAGTGTTATTAAGGAGTAAAGAGTAGAAATCATGCAAGAAAATTACTTGGCCAAATGGCTCAATAACGAACTAAGCGAGGAGGAACTAGCCGCCTTTAAGCGATCTGAGGAGTACGCCTCCTACCAAAAGATCGTGCGTGCCTCCGATGCCCTGGAAGCTCCGTCTTTTGATATGGAGAAGGCCCTTGGTGATTTCAAAGAGCGTCAATTAAACAAAGAAACAAAGGTCATTAAAATGAGACCTGCACAATACCTAATGCGAATTGCTGCAGCTGTAATTGTATTATTTGCCGCCACTTATTTTTATATCGCCTCACTAAATGAGACCTTTTCAACTGAATATGCCCAACGTACAGAAATAGTTTTACCCGATGCTTCAGAAGTATTGCTCAATGCAGAATCTGAACTTTCATACAGCGAACGAAAATGGGATTCTGAACGTAAATTATCCCTGGATGGAGAAGCTTTTTTTAAAGTGGCCAAAGGAAAGAAGTTTACTGTTACAACAGATCTCGGTGATGTTAGTGTATTGGGGACTCAGTTCAATGTTGAAAGCAGAAAGGGCTTTTTTGAGGTTACCTGTTATGAAGGACTCGTTAGTGTAACCTTCCAGGGTAAAGTAGAAGAACTTCCTGCAGGAACCTCCTTTTTAGTGGTCAACGATCGTATAGTTCCTACTGACGCTCCACTCACGGCTGTCCCATCATGGGTAAATAATGAAAGTAGCTTTAAAAGTATCCCTCTTACCTATGTCTTGAATGAATTTCAAAGACAGTACAATGTTAAGGTTGAAACTAAGAATGTAGACCTTACCCAACTTTTTACCGGTACTTTTAGCAACACAAACATAAATTTGGCGTTACAGAGTATAAGTACTCCTTCTCAAATAAGCTATACCTTAGAGAAGAATAAAGTGCTCTTCTATGCAGAAAACGCGCCTTAAGAGAATCGCACCTTGCTTTTTGATTCTTTTTTGGGTCCTTTCTATGGGATGGGCCCAGGAGGATAATAAGGTAGCTCTTATCCCTTATATTCAAAACTTAGAGCAGCAATTCAATATTAAATTCTCCTATGTGGATGAAGATCTTGAACTGTTACAAATTCAGCTTCCTGCTGTCACTGATCTTCAGGAAATTTTAGAGGTTCTTAGACAAGAAACTCAACTCCGTATCCAAAAACTTTCGGACAGGTATTATACCATTACTAAAAGTGTTACAGTCGACATTTGTGGTGTTGTCCTCAATAATTTTGGGGAAAATAACATCCCCGGTGCATCTGTGGAGGTTTTAGGGAGCAGTATGGCGATTGTTACAGATCCTGATGGGCAATTCGCTTTAACAAATATTCCGAGAAATGCCAGTCTCCGTATTCGATTTTTAGGGTTTAAGACCCGGTTTATAAAAGCAGAAGATCTGGTTGGCAATAAACCCTGTAAACCTATTATACTTGCGCTGAATTATCAGGAACTGGAGGAGGTTGTGGTCTACCAGTTCTTGACTACCGGACTAAGCCGTGAAACCGACGGGAGTATCTTACTGAATATAGAAGATTTTGGTATTCTTCCGGGTTTGTTAGAACCAGATATCCTCCAAACCGTACAAGCCATACCCGGTATAAAAAGTATTGATGAGACTGTTTCAAATATTAATATTAGAGGCGGTACCAATGACCAAAACCTAATTCTATGGGATGATATAAAAATGTATCAGTCTGGCCATTTCTTTGGCCTTATCTCGGCTTTTAACCCCTACCTTACCGATAAGGTTACCGTCATTAAGAATGGCACCAGTTCCCAATACGGCGATGGAGTAAGTGGTATAGTTAGCATGGAAACCAAAGATGAAGTTAAGAGTCAAATATATGGAGGAGCCGGTTTTGATCTTATCAGTGGAGATGTCTATGGCCATGTGCCACTTTCCGAGCAGTTGGCCGTGCAATTCTCAGCCAGGCGCTCGGTTACCGATTTCTTAAACACCCCTACTTATAATCAGTTCTTTGACCGTGCCTTTCAGGATACGAAAGTTAAAGGTGGTGGTGGTGCAGATGACCCTATTAGCAGAGAAGAAAATTTTTATTTCTACGATTTTAGTGGCAAACTATTATATGATATTAATAGGTATCATAAAGTAAGGGTAAGCTTTATCAATATCAACAATAAACTAGACTACCTGGAAACGGATGAGAATACAAGCCGAAGCAACCAAAGTTTGTTAGACCAGACGAATTTTTCTTTTGGAGGCCGACTGGAGAGTAGCTGGACGGATAGATTCTCCACGCGGATAAATGCCTATTATACAAGATATAATCTGGATGCTGAAAATATTGAAGGTAACGGCCAACAATCGCTCTTTCAAAATAACCAGGTACTGGAATCTTCTGTAAAAGCAGCAACTTCTTACAAACTTTCTGAAGATCTAAGCACCCACAATGGATATCAATTTACCGAAGTGGGGATCACAAACTTTACCAATGTTTCTCAACCTCCATTTAATAGCAATATCAAAGGGGTAATCAGAACCCATGCCTTTTTTACGGAGTTGCAATACAGTTCGCCGGATGAAAAAATAGATTTTACAGGAGGAGCCCGACTAAACTATATTGAAAATCTGAGCACTTTTGACGCCCTTATACTAGAGCCGAGGATCAATCTAAGTTATGTTCTTCTGCCAGATTTTCGGATTGAATTTCAAGGAGAATTCAAGAATCAGACCACCAACCAGATCATTGACCTGGAACAAAACTTCCTTGGCATTGAAAAGCGCCGTTGGATCCTATCCGATAATAATAGCCTGCCCATTACCAAAAGCAAGCAAGGCTCTTTGGGATTCAACTATGACCGCAATAAATGGTTTATTGGACTCGAAGGATTCTACAAGGAAGTGGAAGGGGTAAGTACGGCCACCCAGGGATTTCAGAATGAAGATCAATTCAATGGAGAGATAGGAAGCTACACAATTAAAGGTGTTGAATTTCTTGTGAATTACAAGAATTCCAGATTCAGCAGCTGGCTCAGTTACGCCTATAACAAGAATACCTACTTTTTTAAGGACATCATTCCCAATGAATTTCCTAATAATTTAGACATTAGGCATACGCTCACCCTGGCCAGTACCTATAATTACAGGAACTTAAAACTGGGGATAGGACTTAATTATCGTACCGGCAAACCGTATACTGAGCCGCAGGAAGTTATTGCCATAAACAACACTGTATTTCCCAATATCATTAATTATCAAAGTCCTAACAGCAGCAGGCTTCCGGATTATCTCAGGGCCGATGCATCCCTTATTTATAACTTTCAACTTGGGGAAACTGTAAAAGCAACCGCAGGGGCCTCCGTCCTTAATTTGCTGGGGAAACGCAATGTGCTAAACACCTATTACAGATTAAACGATCAGGATGAAATAGAAACAGTGGAGAGTATATCACTGGGCCTTACCCCAAATATCAGTTTCAGGGTTAGCTTTTAAGTTCTGTTGAGACGGGTCATCACAAGGACATGAGGAAAGGTGATCGCAGCCAGGAAATAGATCATGATTGAAAGAAACAAACCTTCATTATCCTGGAAGAAATAATAAAGGACCGCCAAGCCCGCCATAGAGATTATCCAATACAAGAATGAAGTCTTCAGATACTCTAAAAAAGTAGCTTTATTAACTGAACCATAGAGATACTGAATTTGGTCTTTTAAGGAGGGTATACTATGCCAGACAACAAAATAGATACTAAAGGCCCATAAAAGAGATGCGGTTTTAAATACAATAAAGAAGACAAGCAGGAAGAAAAGTTCCTTGATAATGTTTACCTGTATTTGTTTCTTATAAACCCACCAGAGATAAATTCCGATAAATCCGGCAAAGGAACCTATTAGTATGTACAAATAATACTCCTCTATCATCAATACCCCAGTAATCTTTTCAATGATAGGGGTTACTTCCTGCTCATTCACATAGAACAACAAAAAGAATATCACCATCCCATAAAAGGTGTAAAAAGCAGTAACCAAAACCGATTTGATCTTTAGAGAGGCCCAGTGTTGCTCACCAAAATGGTAGCTGCTGGCCACTACAAAAAAGAGCAATGCCAAAGAGGGTACGAAAGAAAAGAACAGGACCGTAAGGGCTATTACAGCCAGATAACTCCCCAAAGCCCTTAAAAAGAATGAACTCTTAGTGTAGGAGGTAGATTTCTGAATAAGCTTCAGGTCATTAGAGCCGTGAAAGATCCCAAAAGTAAAGATGAGAAAATAGGCCAGTATCGCTTCTGCTTTTACGTCAAAAAAGACCGAAATCCACAAAAAAAAGAAAGTGGTCACGATCATAAAACTGCTGAAAGTGTTAATATTTTGTTGTTTTTTTTCCAATATGGTAAAAATAGGCAATTTAAATTATCATATTACGTTTAACTTTATATATATTTGCTTAAACAAAATTAACTAATTCTATTCTTATGGAAAATTTTTTAGCATCAATTTCATTGGTATCTAAAATGGCTACCAATGATTATGTAGGGTTTACCTTCTTCGTAGGTTGTATGGCGATGATGGCAGCCTCTGCATTTTTCTTTTTATCAATGAACAGCTTTGATAAAAAATGGAGAACTTCAATCCTGGTTTCAGGATTAATTACATTTATTGCTGCAGTACACTACTGGTACATGAGAGATTACTGGGCCGGATTCGAAGAATCGCCTACCTTCTTCCGTTATGTTGACTGGATATTGACTGTGCCATTGATGTGCGTTGAATTCTTTTTAATCCTGAAAGTAGCAGGAGCCAAAAAATCACTTATGTGGAAACTAATTTTTCTTTCAGTGATCATGTTGGTTACCGGATACTGGGGTGAAGCTGTAGACAGAGACAACGCCTGGTTATGGGGACTAATCTCCGGGGCCGCATACTTTGTGATCGTTTATGAAATCTGGTTCGGACACGCTAAAAAACTAGCCGTTGAAGCAGGTGGCGCTGTACTAAGCGCCCACAAAACACTCTGCTGGTTTGTTTTGGTAGGATGGGCTATTTATCCTCTGGGATATATGGCAGGTACTCCAGGATGGTACGAAGGATGGTTTTCAGGCCTTAACATGGATGTGATCTACAACATCGGTGATGCCGTTAACAAAATTGGTTTCGGACTTGTAGTCTACGGATTAGCAGTAGCTCAGAGTTCTGAAAAATAATTTTCACAATTCAACTAATGAAGAAGACCGCCTTTGGGCGGTCTTTTTTATTACATCCTCTCCGGCACCTGAATACCTAAAAGGCTAAAACCGGTTTTAATAACCTCCGCTACTTTTGCCGAGAGCAATACTCTAAAGGTTTTTGTCTGTTCATCTTCTTCTCCCAATATAGACACTTGCTGGTAAAAGGAATTAAATTCCTTCACCAGGTCATAAGTATAGTTAGCGATCAGGGCCGGACTATACTGCGCAGCTGCCAAAGAAATAGTATCTGGGAATGCTAGTAGTAGTTTGATCAATTCCTTTTCCTTAGCATGTAAAGAAATGTTTTGTTTATTATTATTTATTTTTAAATCAACAATTTCTGTTGCCTTCCTGAGGATAGATTGTATCCTCGCATAGGTATATTGAATAAACGGGCCGGTATTTCCCTGAAAGTCGACCGACTCCTCAGGATCGAACAATATTCTCTTCTTTGGATCCACCTTGAGTATATAATATTTCAATGCACCTAATCCTATGATCTTGTATAATGCTTCCTTTTCTTCTTCTGAATAGTCATCCAGTTTTCCTAATTCACGAGAAATACTGGCCGCAGTTTGGGTCATTTCAGCTATAAGGTCGTCTGCATCTACTACGGTTCCTTCTCTACTCTTCATTTTACCACTGGGGAGGTCTACCATTCCATAGCTTAAATGATACAGATGAGAAGCCCAGGAATACCCGAGTTTTTTCAAAATTAGGAACAAGACCTTAAAATGATAATCCTGCTCATTCCCCACTGTATAGACCATCCCGTTGATATCGGGAAAGTCGCGCACCCGTTGAATGGCTGTGCCAATATCTTGTGTTATGTATACCGCAGTCCCATCAGACCGTAATACGATCTTTTCATCAAGACCTTCATCCGTTAGATCTATCCAAACACTACCGTCATCTTTTCGGAAAAACACCCCACTCTTAAGTCCATCTTCCACCACATCTTTGCCCAACAAATAAGTATTGCTTTCGTAGTACAATTGGTCAAAGTCTACTCCCAGATTGAAATAGGTCTCCTTAAATCCTTGATACACCCAGGCATTCATTGTTTTCCAAAGCGAAACTACCTCCGGTTCTCCTGCTTCCCATTGCCGTAACATTTCCTGAGCTTCCTGCAAAAGGGGCGCTTGTTGTTCTGCTTCTTCCCTCGTCCTGCCTTCTGAAATTAATTGACCTACTTCCTTCTTATAAGCTTTATCAAAAGCCACGTAATAATTCCCAACAAGCTTGTCTCCTTTAAGTCCGGAGGAAGTCGGAGTTTCACCGTCACCAAATAGTTTCCAGGCCAGCATACTTTTACAAATATGAATACCACGGTCATTTATGATCTGTGTTTTATACACCTTCTTCCCAGAAGCTTTGAGTATCTCGGCTACAGAATAGCCTAATAAATTATTCCGAATATGTCCGAGGTGCAACGGTTTGTTGGTATTTGGAGAAGAGTATTCAACCATTACCGCTCCTTTTTCCTTTTCCCGGCGTATGCCGTAGTTCTCTGTTGAACTGATCTCAGCAAAAGCTTCCAGGTAATATGAATTGCTAATGATAATGTTCAAAAACCCTTTGATGACATTAAATTGTGCAACATCAGCTACCACTTTTAACAGGTGGGCTCCAATAGCCTCACCAATCTTTTCCGGGTTTCCCTTAACAAACCGAAGCATTGGGAAGATCACCACGGTAATATCGCCCTCAAAATCCTTCCTTGTAGGTTGAAATTCTACCGATGGAAGTTCCACTTCGTAAAGATCCTTAACAGCTTCTTTTACCTTTGAAGTAAGTACTTGTTCAATATTCATAAGATTACCTCCCTTGAAGTTGCAAAACTACGGTTTTTTTGTGCTTTTGTGGCTTTCTTAAATGGGATTCCCTAATGTTTTAGGTAACTTTATGCAGCTAATGAAAAAGAACGAATATGCTTTTAAATGTATCGTATAACAATAAAGAAATAACCCACAAGATAGATGCAGAGGTGGGGAAACCCTTTACCCTGAAAGAGCGCTGGGCCATGGGAGGAATAGGTTCTCCAAAGCTATTTATTACCGAGGCTAGTCTGGAAATACGCAACTTACTTATCCTGGATAATAATCTGGATAGTTGCAATGTAGAAATAAGACCAAAAGGTATCATAGTGCGTTTTCGGTCTCTTCTGGAAACTTTCGCCCTGGTCATTCCTTTCTATAAACTCACCATTTACAAAGGGGATTTTGCCGTCTATTCTATCTACAGGGATCATTATTTTATAAAGGTCCGTTCAGACACCAAGGCCATACAAAAATTCTTTAAAAAGCTGCTCAATTACAAGGCTGATACAGCACCAACCAGCATAGAAGATCTATAACAAATGAAGATTCTACTCACAGGAGCCAACGGCTATATAGGAATGCGTTTATTGCCCAGACTACTTGATATGGGACATGAGGTGATCTGTGCGGTTCGCGATAAAAAACGACTATCTGTGGATGAGGAAACACTCTCCCGAATCACCGTAGTTGAGATCGATTTTCTTCAAAAAGCATCTCCGGATTTACTTCCCAAAGACATTAAAGCGGCCTACTACCTTATCCATTCCATGAGTTCTTCTACCCAGGATTTTGATGAAAAGGAATCCCTGTCTGCAGAGACCTTTAACGCTTATATGAAAACCACTTCTGTTGAACAGGTCATCTATTTGAGCGGGATTGTAAATGAAGAGAAATTGTCCAAGCACCTTAGGTCACGAAAAAATGTGGAGGACATACTGTATCAGGGATCATTTAATCTTACGGTCTTAAGAGCCGGCATCATAGTAGGATCTGGCAGTTCTTCTTTTGAAATAATACGTGATCTGTGTGAAAAACTCCCTGTAATGATAACTCCTAAGTGGGTGCTTACCAAGGCTCAGCCCATTGGCATTAGGGATGTCATTAACTTTCTTTCAGGGGTCCTTGGAAAAAAGGAAACCTATAATGACTCTTTCGATATTGGTGGGAAAGATATTCTCACCTATAAAGAAATGCTTCAGCAATATGCCAGGGCAAGGGGCTTTAAGAACTGGATCCTTACCGTTCCTGTCATGACGCCTAAACTTTCTTCATACTGGTTGTATTTTGTGACCTCTACTTCTTATAAACTCGCTGTGAATCTTGTAGACAGCATGAAAATGGAAGTTGTAGCCAAGGATAACCGCTTGCAGGAATTATTGGGTATTGAGACCCATTCCTATATAGAAGCTATTGACATGGCCTTTAAAAAAATAGAACAGAATCTGGTAGTGAGCAGCTGGAAAGACAGTATGGTGAGTGGCCGATTTCAAAAGAACCTGGAAAAGTATATTCAGGTGCCAAAGTATGGGGTCCTGAAAGATGAAAAAAAGCTGAAGTTGCAAGACGCTGAAGGTGTACTAGAAAATATCTGGAAAATTGGGGGTGAGCAAGGATGGTATTATGGAAACTGGTTGTGGAAGATACGTGGCTTTATCGATAAATTAACCGGGGGTGTAGGCCTGCGCCGTGGTCGTACACATCCGGATAAGATATATCCAGGTGATTCACTCGATTTCTGGAGGGTACTCCTGGCAGATAAAAAAGGGAAGCGACTATTGTTATTCGCAGAGATGAGACTGCCGGGAGAAGCCTGGCTGGAGTTTAAGATAGATAAGAATGATGTCTTACATCAAACAGCTACTTTCAGGCCGAAAGGCTTACGAGGCAGGTTGTATTGGTATTCTATTGTTCCCTTCCACTATTTCATCTTTGGAGGAATGATCCGCAATATTTCAAAGACTAAGAAATAAGATCAGGAAAGAACAGAAACTCTGGGCAGAAAGATCTCCGCCATCATACACCGCGCACTACCTCCACCGCACGTTTCTATGGTATCTAAAGGACTATGAATGATCTCACAATGCTTATAAATTGCTTTGCACTGATCTTCAGTGAGGCTATGATAAGCTGCTGAGCTCATTACTAAATATCGTTTATCATCGTTCCCAATTACCTGCAGCATATTCCCTGCGAAGTGCTGTTCCTGTATTTCTGAAATAGCAATGATCTCTTTACCGTCATTCTTTAAATGATCAATGACATTCTTGCGTTCTTTCTTATTATCAATGGAATCCAAACATATCACTGCAAAAGATTCAGCAATACTCATCATAACATTGGTATGATAAATGGGCATTCTGTTCCCATCGACAGACTGGTATGCCGTAAAGATCACCGGCGTACACTCCATATCCTCACAGAACTCAATAAACAGGTTTTCATCTGCCCTGGGAGATAATGCACAATAGGCTTTTTGGTTTTCTCTGTCCATCACAATACTTCCGGTACCTTCTAAAAATAACTCCTCGTTCTCTGCAGAGGTATAGTCCATGACCCCTTCAATTTGAAATCCTTTTTCTTCGAGAATATCGAGGATATCCTCACGTCGTTCTCTTCGCCTGTTCTCTGCAAACATAGGATACAACCCAACAATTCCATTCTCGTGAAACGAGATCCAATTATTAGGGAAGATAGAGTCTGGAGTATCTCTCTCAAAAATGTCATCTACTACGATAACCTCAACTCCTTTTGCTCGCAAAGCCGTTACAAAATCATCAAATTCTACCTGAGCCCTTAGATTGATGGTCTGATTTTTTATATCAAGATCTTCCTGGAAATAATTGTTAACGGCCGTTTCCTCATTCATTCGAAAACGAACGGGCCTAACCATAAGAATTGAATTTGTGATCTGCATATAACAGTAATAAAAAGCTCCGTAAAGTTATGGCTTTTTAAGGGTCTTATAATAGCCGATTTTCAAAATAAAATCGCGTTACTTTACAAAAAAAGTAATCTATTCCCTGATCAACGGAAGGGTACTGCATCGTAACAATCCCTCTTGTTTCCCAATCTCGGCATATGGGACCTCCTCAACAGTAAATCCTTGGTCGCGAAGCCAGGTATTAAGTCGGGTGAAGGACTTCTCAGACACTATCACCTCTGGAGAGATAGAAAAAACATTGCTGAACATCTGATACATTTCCTCACTGCTGATCTCAAAGATATTATCCTTGCCAAAATAGTCTACCAGCCATTGGTATTCTTCCTCTATTAGAAACCCATTCTTGTGTAGGATGGCTTTATTCCTTCCGATAGGTTGAAAACAGCAATCTAAGTGTAATGCATTTTCTTTTGGGTTTGTATTCGATTTTCGCAGTTCGAATGATTTGATCTTCTTATGGGCAAATTGCTCTTTCAGATAGTCCACAGCTGCCATATTGGTTCTTGCAGTGATATAACTGGCGTAATCTTCCCCACTATATGTTCCCACAAAGATATAGTCCTTCCATGGCATAACATCTCCTCCTTCTACATGCACATCTGGCGGAGGTATTAAAATATTTTCGGGGTTTATAACATCGAGCACATGAATAATGGCATCAAATTCCTTCTCTCTGTCTGGTAAAATATTGGCCTTGATAAGCTTATCTTCTAAGACAAAGGCAATATCTCTGGAAAAGATCTGATTACAATCGGTAAGTACTTCAGGCCTGAAGACCTGCACCCCATGCTTCACTAAGACAGCATTAAAGGCTTCCATTTCCTCAACCATATCGGCTTCTTTAGGATAGGTGCCTGCCAAGATATGCTCCAGTGATTTGGGATCATATGCCTCCTGAGGAGAGGGTGCCGGGCCACAGCTCTTTGCTGTACCCAGAACTACGGCTTTTAATAAAGATGTCTCATCCTGGACATGGAGTTGGAGCATACATTGTGTATTCTAGCGCTTCTTTAGCGGTACAAACGGACGTTGGTTCTCTCCAATATACACTTGTCTTGGTCGCCCTATTGGTTCACCACGTAAACGCATTTCGCGCCATTGGGCGATCCATCCGGGTAATCTTCCCATGGCGAACATCACTGTAAACATTTCTGTTGGAATGCCTAAGGCCCTGTAAATGATACCTGAGTAGAAATCTACGTTTGGATATAATTTGCGTTTTACAAAGTAAGAATCTTCCAAGGCTACTTTTTCCAGACCTTTGGCTATATTCAAAATTGGATCTTCAATACCCAGATCGCTAAGCACTTCATCTGCTGCCCGTTTAATGATCTTGGCACGTGGATCGAAATTTTTATACACCCTGTGCCCAAAGCCCATCAACCTGAACGGATCATCTTTATCCTTGGCCTTGTTCATATATTTTTGAGTATCGCCCCCATCTTCTTCAATAGCCTCCAGCATTTCCAATACTGCCTGGTTTGCTCCTCCGTGCAATGGGCCCCAAAGTGCGGATATCCCCGCAGAAAGTGAAACAAATAAGCCGGCATGCGATGAACCAGTGATCCTTACTGTAGAAGTAGAACAGTTTTGTTCGTGGTCTGCGTGAAGAATGAGTAACTGATCTAGCGCATCTATCACGATCTTGTTGTTTACATACTCCTTATTGGGTCTTTTAAACATCATTTTGTGCAGATTTTCCACGTAGCCTAGTGAATCGTCTCCGTAATCTAAGGGTAATCCTTTTTGCTTTCTCATGGTCCAGGCTACCAGTACAGGAAATTTCGCCATAATACGAACGATGGAATAGTACATCTCCTTCTCAGAGGAAATATTTACTGAAGTAGGGTTAAAAGCGATCAACGCACTGGTTAAGGAAGAAAGTACACCCATGGGGTGGGCCGACTTTGGAAAGGCATCCAATATCTTTTTCATTTCCTCATCTACATGCGATTCATGTTTTATATCATCATGGAACTTATCTAGTTCCTCTTTATTAGGTAATTCACCAAAGATGAGAAGATATGCTGTTTCCAGAAAATCAGCTTTCTCAGCTAACTCTTCAATATTATAGCCTCTGTACCTTAAAATACCTTTTTCCCCATCCAGATAGGTAATAGCACTTTCACAGGAACCTGTGTTCTTATATCCGGGATCCAGGGTAATCATACCTGTGGAAGACCGAAGAGTTTTAATATCAATGGCAAGTTCCTTCTCAGTTCCCTCTACTACCGGGAATTCGTATTTTTTGCCTTCGTATTCAAGTATAGCTTTATCTTTCATGGATGTGATTTTGGTGTTATTCTGAGAGTGAGTTAAAGGTAAGAAAAAGGCACGTCCTTCACAATTATGTAAAGCTGTTTATCTTAATATTTATAGGAAAATTGCAAGAGGTATCTCATGATAAATGAGAGGTCTCTATTTTTGATTACTACAGAGTTTCTTATAGTCCTCTATGGCATGTCCGGAGTCAAAAAAAAAGGCCTTTCGAAATACGAAAGGCCTCCAGTTATTGTTTAGTTCTTTTATTGCCCTACCTTAAAGGCATGAACTCCGGGATAATAAGCTACAGATCCCAATTCTTCCTCAATGCGCAATAACTGATTGTATTTTGCCATACGGTCTGAGCGTGAAGCCGAACCTGTTTTGATCTGTCCTGTATTTAAGGCTACAGCCAAATCCGCAATTGTATTGTCTTCAGTTTCTCCAGATCTATGAGACATTACACTGGTATATCCGGCATTTTTGGCCATGTTCACAGCTGCAATGGTCTCTGTTAAGGTACCAATTTGGTTTACCTTAATTAGTATAGAATTAGCGATCCCCTCTTTGATCCCTTTGGAAAGTCTGGTTACATTGGTCACAAAAAGATCGTCCCCAACCAACTGAACTTTATCTCCAACCAGATCTGACAATATCTTCCAGCCTTTCCAGTCGTTTTCATCCATCCCATCCTCAATAGATATGATAGGGTATTTTTTACATAAAGAAGCCAGGTATTTTGCTTGTTCTTCAGAGGTTCTGATGGCGCCTTTATCGCCTTCAAACTTTGTGTAATCGTATTTTCCATTTACATAGAACTCAGCCGCAGCGCAGTCTAATGCCACCATAACATCATCTCCAAGCGTATACCCTGCTTTTTTCACTGCTTTGGCAATTGTATCCAGGGCATCTTCTGTGCCGTCTAGTGTAGGCGCAAATCCACCTTCGTCTCCTACCGCAGTGCTTAAACCTCTATCGTGTAATACTTTCTTAAGGTTGTGGAAAATCTCCGTCCCCATCTGAATGGCATGAGAAAAATTCTTAGCCTTTACCGGCATTACCATAAACTCCTGAAAAGCAATAGGTGCATCTGAATGCGATCCACCATTGATGATATTCATCATAGGAACAGGTAAAGTATTAGCACTAACCCCGCCTATATATCTATACAGAGACATGCCCATTTCATTAGCTGCTGCCTTAGCAGCCGCCAGTGAAACCCCTAAAATTGCATTGGCCCCTAATTTTGACTTATTGGGAGTTCCGTCTAGGTCGATCATAGTTTGATCTATCAGGTTTTGGTCAAAAACCATCATACCTCGTATCTTATCGGCAATAGTCGTATTTACATTTTTTACTGCTTTCAATACGCCCTTGCCCATAAAAGCATTTCCTCCATCTCTTAATTCCACGGCTTCGTGTTCGCCGGTAGAAGCTCCGGAAGGAACCGCAGCTCTTCCTAAAACGCCATTTTGTGTAACAACATCTACCTCCACGGTAGGATTTCCTCTTGAGTCAAATATTTGACGGGCATGTACATCCAGGATGATACTCATATTTACTTTCTTTATGTGGTTGATTTCTATTATTTCAAAGATACAAAAGGCCTCTGGGAATTAAACTTCTTTCCTGAGATATTGCCTTTCCTTTCCGGTGCTTTTATACCAAAATATCCTTTTTGCTATGTTCCCTTATCATTTCGAAATATTGATCGAAAAGATAAGCCGAATCATGGGGACCGGGGCTTGCTTCGGGATGGTATTGAACAGAAAAAACGTTTTTGTTCTTTATACGTATTCCGGCCACTGTCTGATCATTGAGATGCAAATGAGTAATGACCAGTTCCGGATGTGCTTCCGTTTGTTCCCTGTTGATCGCAAAACCATGATTTTGAGATGTGATCTCACCCTTCCCGGTTTCTAAATTGATCACCGGATGATTAATTCCCCGGTGTCCATTGTACATTTTATAGGTAGACACTCCATTGGCCAGCGCTATGACCTGATGTCCCAGGCAGATCCCAAATAAAGGCTTGTCTTGTGCAATGATCTCTTTGGCAGTTTGTATCGCTTCTTTTAAGGGTTCAGGATCGCCAGGTCCGTTCGAAATAAAGTACCCGTCTGGATCCCAAGCTTCCAGTTCTGCAAAACTGGTATCATAAGGGAATACTTTGATATAGGCATCTCTGGCTGCCAGATTTCGAAGAATGTTCTTTTTTATACCAATATCTAAGGCAGCAATACGGTAGGTTGCATCTTCCTTGCCAAAATAATACGGTTCTTTTGTGGAGACCTTTGAAGAAAGTTCAAGGCCCACCATACTTGGTACTTTTTCGAGCTCTTTTTTTAATTCGTCTATAGCATCTACTCGGGTAGAGATAACTGCATTCATGGCACCATGGTCCCTTATATAGCTAACCAGTGCCCGTGTATCTACATCAGAGATGGCGAGTGTCTTATTAGTTGTCAGAAATTCTTGTAAACTTCCATCGGTATCAGGTCTTGAATATTCATAGCTGAAATTTTTACAGATCAGCCCGGCAATCTTTACCGACTCTGATTCAACTTCCTCATTATTCGCCCCGTAATTCCCTATATGGGCATTCGTCATTACCATAAGCTGACCAAAATAGGAAGGATCCGTAAAAATTTCCTGATACCCGGTCATCCCAGTATTAAAACAAACTTCACCAAAGGCGGTACCTTCGGTATTCCCTACGGCCTTTCCATAAAAGATAGTGCCGTCTGCTAACAATAAAAGTGCTTTCTTTTTAGTCTGATACTTCATTGAACTGCAATTTTTTTAGATTTCACAAATAAACATAAAAAAAGGATAGACTTTTAGGTCTACCCTTTTCAAATTTTTCATACGTTATAAACATCCTATTCCTTTGAATCATCTGTTTTCGTTTCTTTGGGACTATCGCCCTCATCCTTCTTTGGAGCTTCTTTCTTAGGCTTCTCTGCCTTAGGTGCCTTTGCTTCCGGAGCCTTTGCTTCAGCTGTTTCCGCTTTTGGAGTTTCAACTTCTGCCTCCTTCGTTTCCTCTGCGGCTACAGCAGTATCGGATTTCTTAGCACTACGGCTTCTACGCGTGGTTTTCTTTTTCTTCGCCTTACCAGCATTGTAGATCTCGTTGAAATCTACCAACTCTATCATGGCCATATCTGCGTTATCTCCCAAACGGTTTCCCAGTTTTATAATTCTGGTATATCCTCCTGGTCTGTCACCTATCTTTTCAGAAACCGTACTAAACAATTCTGAAACTGCGTATTTATCTCTGAGGTTCCTAAAAACGATTCGTCTGTTATGAGTACCTTTTTCAAGGGACACATTGTTCTCTGCCTTTGATTTGGTAATCAAGGGTTCAATGAATTGTTTTAAGGCCTTAGCCTTGGCTACTGTCGTATTGATTCTTTTGTGCTCAATTAAGGAACAGGCCATATTAGCCAACATAGCAGATCTATGTGCCGTTTTTCTCCCTAAGTGATTGACTTTCTTACCGTGTCTCATCGTTCTTTGCTATCTGATCTTTTTTTCGGGTCTATCTTAAAAGTCCCAGGTAAAAGCTAAAATTAATCTTTATCTAGTTTGTATTTGGATAGGTCCATCCCAAAGTTCAAGCCCTTGTTGATAACGAGTTCTTCCAATTCCGTCAAGGATTTTTTACCAAAATTCCTGAATTTCATCAAGTCGTTCTTGTTGAAAGAAACCAAGTCCCCTAAGGTATCTACCTCTGCTGCCTTCAAGCAGTTTAAGGCTCTTACAGACAGGTCCATATCAACCAATTTGGTTTTCAACAACTGTCTCATATGCAGCGATTCCTCATCATAGGTCTCGGTTTGTGCGATCTCATCGGCCTCAAGGGTGATGCGTTCGTCCGAGAACAACATAAAGTGATGAATTAGTACTTTGGCAGCCTCTGTCAGTGCATCTTTTGGGTGAATTGAACCGTCTGAAACGATCTCAAAGATCAATTTCTCATAATCGGTCTTTTGTTCTACCCTAAAGTTCTCAATGCTGTATTTTACGTTTTTCACTGGAGTGAAGATAGAATCTACCGCTATGGTTCCTATTGGAGCATTAGATTTCTTATTTTCCTCTGCAGGAACATATCCTCGTCCTTTTTCGATGATCATTTCCATATTGATGCTCACCTTAGGAGCCATGTTGCAGATCACCAGTTCCGGATTCAACACCTGGAATCCTGAGATAAACTTTTGGAAATCTCCTGCTGTAAGTTGTTCTTTTCCACTAACGGAAACTGAAACAGTTTCTTCGTTAACGTCTTCAATCTGTCTTTTAAAACGAACCTGCTTGAGGTTGAGGATAATTTCCGTAACGTCTTCTACTACTCCTTCAATAACGGAAAATTCGTGCTCAACTTTATCGATCCTCACCGAAGTAATCGCGAATCCCTCCAAAGACGAAAGCAAAACTCTTCTAAGCGCGTTCCCAACAGTTAGTCCATAACCAGGTTCCAAAGGGCGAAATTCAAACTTCCCTTCGAAATCTGAGGAATCGATCATTATAACTTTATCGGGTTTCTGAAAATTAAATAATGCCATAGTCGAATATGTGTTGTTTATTTAGAGTATAACTCAACGATTAATTGTTCTTTGATGTTCTCTGGGATCTGAAGTCTTTCTGGAACGGAAACAAAAGTTCCATCCATTTTGTCAGAATTCCAGGTAATCCACTCGTATACGCTACTATTAGCAGCCAATGAGTCACCAATGGCTTTTAGAGATTTTGATTTTTCCCTAACACCAACTACATCACCAGCATTTAAAGAATAGGAAGGAATATTCACTAATTCCCCATTAACGGTTATGTGTCTGTGTGACACCAATTGTCTGGCTCCACTTCTGGTTGGAGAAATTCCCATTCTGTAAACCACGTTGTCTAAACGGGCTTCACATAGTTGCAGTAATACCTCCCCTGTAACTCCTTTGCTTCGGTTGGCCTTAGCGAAAAGATTTCGGAATTGTTTTTCCAAAATTCCATAGGTATACTTTGCTTTCTGCTTTTCCATTAACTGAATAGCATACTCTGATTTTTTTCCACGGCGTCTGTTGTTTCCGTGTTGTCCTGGAGGATAATTCTTTTTATCAAAAGACTTGTCTTCTCCAAATATCGCTTCTCCGAATTTACGGGCGATCTTTGATTTAGGTCCTGTGTATCTTGCCATTTTCTTTTAAATTAAAAGTGTGATTATGAATTAAGGCTTATCCTTCGATAATCGTAACTACACTTTTGTGAGAACTTTATGTTCGGGTTAATGATTGTAATTAAACTCTTCTTCTTTTTGGTGGTCTGCAGCCATTGTGAGGCATTGGGGTTACATCAATGATCTCTGTAACCTCTATCCCAGCATTGTGCAAAGATCTGATAGCCGATTCACGCCCATTTCCCGGACCTTTCACATATACCTTCACTTTTCTCAAACCTGCATCATGAGCGGTTTTCGCGCATTCTTCAGAGGCTATCTGAGCAGCATAGGGGGTATTTTTCTTGGAACCTCTAAAGCCCATTTTACCGGCAGATGCCCAAGAAATTACATCTCCTTTTTTATTGGTAAGGGAGATAATGATATTATTGAAGGAAGCGGTAATATGCGCTTCTCCGGTAGATTCTACAATTACCTTACGTTTCTTCGTTGCTTTTGTACCTGTCTTTGCCATACTACGCCTTATTACTTAGTAGCTTTCTTCTTATTAGCCACTGTTTTTCTTTTTCCTTTCCTTGTTCTGGAATTATTCTTGGTTCGCTGCCCCCGTAATGGCAGACCGGATCTGTGCCGGATGCCTCGGTAACAACCAATATCCATAAGCCTTTTGATATTCAGCTGATTCTCTGAACGCAATTCACCTTCAATCTTGTAGGAAGTAACCACATCCCGGATACGACCAATTTCATCGTCATCCCAGTCAGATACCTTTGTATCTGCACTTACTTTGGCCTTCTCTAATATTTCAATTGCTCTGTTTTTACCTATTCCAAAGATGTAGGTAAGTGCAATAACACCTCTTTTTTGTTTTGGGATATCTACCCCTGCAATTCTTGCCATAATTACCCTTGTCTTTGTTTGAATCTAGGATTCTTCTTATTAATTACGTACAATGTGCCCTTTCTGCGAACAATTTTGCAGTCGGCACTTCTCTTTTTTATCGATGCTCTTACTTTCATGTTTCGAGTTTCTTAATATCTATATGTAATTCTAGCCTTGCTCAAATCGTAAGGACTCATCTCGAGCTTCACTTTGTCGCCCGGTAATAGTTTTATATAATGCATCCGCATTTTTCCTGAAATATGTGCGGTGACCACATGACCATTTTCCAACTCCACCCTAAACATGGCATTGGATAATGCTTCAATGATACTTCCATCCTGCTCTATAGCTGCTTGCTTGGCCATAATTCTATGCTACTTTTCTATTTTTACCTGTTTTCATCAATCCGTCATAATGTCTGTTCAAGAGATATGCATTCACCTGTTGAACCGTATCAATGGCAACCCCCACCATAATTAACAATGAAGTACCTCCGTAAAACAATGCCCATCCTGCCTGAATGTCCATTAACTTCACAACTACTGCAGGCAGTACAGCCAACATGGCTAAAAATACAGATCCCGGTAAGGTGATCAAGGACATTATCTTATCTAAGAAATTACCAGTTTCTTTTCCTGGTCGTATCCCCGGAATAAAGCCACCACTTCTTTTAAGATCATCGGCCATTTTATTCGTTGGCACGGTGATCGCCGTATAGAAATAGGTAAATATGATGATCAATAAGGCAAACAAAATGTTGTAAGCCAATCCAAAGATATCCTGAAACTGAACTTCCATCCATTGGCCAATAGCCGTATCATTAAAAGTTCTCCCTAACAATCCGGGCGCAAACATAATAGCTTGTGCAAAGATGATAGGCATAACCCCAGAGGCATTCAACTTTAGTGGAATATATTGTCTGGAGCCCATAACATTCTTCTCATATCCGCCAGAAGCAGACCTTCTTGCATATTGCACGGGTATCCTTCTAGTGGCCATTACCAACAATACACTTAGTAAGATCACTATAAACCACAAAATAACTTCTACCAAAATCAACATTGGTCCACCATTTCCATCCCATCTTGTGATAGCTTCTTGCACAAATGACTGAGGCATGGTAGCAATGATCCCTATCATGATGAGTAGAGAAATTCCATTTCCAATTCCTTTATCAGTAATCTTTTCTCCAAGCCACATCGCGAAGACACAACCTGTTACCAAAATGATCACTGAAGGAACTATAAAGTTCAATCCTTTTCCTAATAAAAAAGCAGAATCTGGTACTCCCAAAGCACCAAGGCTATACAAATAGGCTGGTGCCTGTACAATACAGATCCCTATGGTCAACCATCGGGTAATTTGATTCTTTGTTTTTCGACCACTTTCACCTTCCTTGTCCAATTTTTGAAGATAAGGAACGGCAATTCCCATTAACTGCACCACAATAGATGCTGATATATAGGGCATGATGCCTAAGGCAAAAACAGAAGCATTGGCAAATGCACCCCCTGTAAAGGCATTCAGAATCCCCAGGATCCCTTGTTCCGTGTTAGAGGAAAGTTCTGCCAATTGTGAGGTATCAATACCGGGAAGCACTACCTGGGCACCAAAACGGTACACAACCAGTAAGCCAAGGGTCACTAATATCCTGTTCCTAAGCTCTTCAATCTTCCAAATATTTGATATGATCTCAAAAAATTTCTTCATAGTGCCTGCTCTCTTATAACATTATGGCTTCACCGCCTGCAGCTTCAATGGCCTTCTTGGCAGTTGCAGTAAATTTGTGTACAGAGATCTTGAGTGGAGCTTTTAATTCTCCACCTCCAAGAATTTTCACCAAATCGTTTTTTCCAGCTAAATTATTTACAATCAGGTCTTCGATACCAACGGTCTTCTTTACAGCACCTTTGTCTACCAATTCCTGAAGTGAATTTAAATTGATACCGCGGTATTCAATTCTGTTTATATTGGTAAAACCAAACTTAGGAACTCTACGTTGCAACGGCTGCTGACCACCCTCGAAACCAATTTTCTTTGAGTATCCAGAACGAGATTTAGCACCTTTATGACCTCTGGTGGCAGTGCCTCCTTTTCCGGAGCCCTGTCCTCTACCAATTGTCTTTCCGTCTTTATGGACAGAACCTGCTGCTGGTTTTAAATTGCTTAAATTCATTTCAACACTTATTTCTTAAGCTTCTTCTGTAGAAACCAAATGTTTAACTTTATTGATCATCCCAAGGATGTTGGCAGTATCGTTGTGCACTACCTCTTGTCCTATCTTACGCAGTCCTAATGCCTCTAAGGTCCTCTTTTGCCTTTGAGGTCTTTTTATACTGCTTTTTAATTGAGTGACTTTAATCTTTCCCATGGTTCCTTATCCTTTAAATACTTTTTCTAGGGCGATGCCTCGCTGATTCGCTACAGTTTTTGCATCCCTTAATTGTAAGAGTGCATCGAATGTTGCTTTTACGACGTTATGTGGGTTAGATGAACCCTGAGATTTAGACAATACATCTTGCACACCTACTGCCTCGAGCACCGCTCTAACAGCTCCACCGGCTATAACCCCGGTACCATGCGATGCAGGCTGAATATACACTCGTGCTCCACCAAATTTTCCTTTTTGTTCATGAGGCACAGTGCCTTTGCTCAATGGAATACGAATAAGATTCTTTTTAGCATCTTCAATGGCTTTGGCGATAGACGTTGCTACGTCCTTAGATTTTCCAAGACCATGCCCTACAACACCACTCTCATCTCCTACCACTACGATCGCAGAAAAACCAAAAGCTCTTCCCCCCTTAGTTACCTTGGTAACCCTTTGAACACCTACCAGGCGATCCTTAAGTTCAAGACCTCCGGGTTTTACTGTTTCTACATTCTTGTATTTACCGTACATAGTATCAATTAAAATTTTAATCCACCTTCTCTGGCGCCTTCGGCCAATGATTTCACCCGACCATGATATAAATTCCCGCCACGATCAAAAGCTACCTTATCTATCCCGGCTTTTTTAGCCTTTTCGGCTACAGCCTTACCTACTTGGGAGGCTATCTCCATTTTGGTGCCCTTGCTTTTGGTCAATTCCTTATCTCTGGATGAAGCTGCAACCAGGGTTACACCCTTGGTATCGTCTATTACCTGAGCATAGATCTCCTTGTTGCTTCTGTAAACAGACAACCGAGGTCTTTCTGCAGTGCCATTAGAAATCTTTCTGATTCTCTTTTGGATGCGCTCTCTTCTTTGTGTTTTTGATAATCCCATAATACTATTCTTATGCTGATTTTCCTGCTTTTCTTCTTAATTGTTCACCAACAAACTTGATCCCTTTTCCTTTGTAAGGTTCTGGTTTACGGAACGCTCGTATTTTAGCAGCAATTTGTCCTATCAATTGCTTGTCATGCGAGGTTAATTTGATGGTTGGATTCTTTCCCTTTTCTGCTGTTGTTTCAACTTTTACTTCTGGAGTAATTTCGAAAACAATATTATGAGAGAATCCTAGTGCCAGATCTAATTTCTGACCTTGATTAGTGGCCCTGTATCCAACACCTACCAATTCTAGTTCTTTTGTCCATCCTTTAGCAACTCCTTCGATCATATTAAAAATCAGGGATCTGTAAAGTCCGTGTTTTGCTTTGTGCTCCTTAGAATCTGAAGGCCTGGTCACCCATACTTGATTATCCTCTACCTTAATAGCCACTCCGGAGAACTCTTGGGTCAATTCTCCCAATTTTCCCTTCACGGAAATGATGTTCTCCAGTATCTCTACTGTGGTCCCTTCTGAGATCGCTATCGGATTGTTTCCTATTCTAGACATTTTCTTTAACTTTTATTCGGTTTAATAAACGTAGCACAAAACTTCTCCACCTACGTTGTCCCTTGCGGCTTGCTTGCTTGTCATTACCCCGTGAGAGGTAGAGACAATTGCAACTCCCAAACCGTTCAAAACCCTTGGCAAATCATCAGATCCCGCATACTTACGTAATCCAGGTTTACTGATTCGTTGTATTCTTTTAATGACCGGTTCTTTGGTATTCTTGTCGTATTTCAAAGCAATTTTTATGATACCCTGAACCGTTTTATCTTCAAATTTATAACTAAGGATATACCCCTGATCGAATAAGATCTTGGTAATTTCTTTCTTTAGATTGGAAGCTGGTATTTCAACTACCCTGTGACCCGCACTACTGGCGTTTCTAACTCTTGTCAAATAATCTGCTATAGGATCTGTAAACATCTTCTTGCCTTTTTATATGGTACTACCAACTTGCTTTTTTAACCCCTGGGATTAATCCCTTATTGGCCATTTCTCTGAACATTACCCTGGAGAGTCCAAAAGTCCTCATGTAGCCTTTTGGTCTTCCGGTAAGTTTGCAACGATTGTGCATACGCACAGGAGAAGCATTTCGCGGTAATTTTTGTAACCCGTCATAATCTCCGGCCTCTTTTAAGGCTTTTCTCTTCTCTGCGTATTTCGCTACTGTTTTCGCCCTTTTACGTTCACGGGCTTTCATTGATTCTTTAGCCATACTAATTCTTTTTAAAAGGTAGACCCAGTTCTGTCAACAAGGATTTTGCTTCTTTATCTGTTTCTGCGGAGGTCACAAAGGTGATATCCATTCCGTTAATTCTATTGATCTTATCTATATTGATCTCAGGAAATATGATCTGTTCGGTGACACCCAAGTTATAATTGCCACGACCGTCGAAACCGGTAGCTCTTATCCCTTGAAAATCGCGTACCCTTGGCAAGGCAGTTGTTACCAACCTGTCCAAAAACTCATACATACGCTCGCCTCTTAAGGTAACCTTAGCGCCAATGGGCATACCCTTTCTCAATTTGAAGGACGCAACGTCTTTCTTAGAAATGGTAGAGACCGCTTTCTGACCTGTTATCATAGACATTTCGTCTATTGCATGGTCAATAAGTTTCTTATCAGCAACGGCAGCACCAACACCTCTGCTCATCACAATTTTCTTTAATTTAGGAACCTGCATGACGTTGTCATACCCAAATTCCTCCTTAAGCGCAGCTATAATGCGCTCTTGGTATTCTTTCTTTAATCTTGGAACGTAAGCCATAACTATATTACCTCGTTAGATTTTTTAGAAACCCGCACTTTTTTTCCATCTCTCATTTCAAAACCAACTCTGGTAGTATCTCCAGATTTGCCATCGATCAATGACAAGTTTGAAATATGAATAGGTGATTCTTTTTTCACAATCCCACCCTGTGGATTCTTTGCACTAGGCTTCTCATGTTTGGAAACCATATTGGCGCCCTCAATGATTGCTTTATTCTTTATGCGGTCTACTGTCAACACCTTACCTTCGGTACCTTTATGGTCTCCGGCTATGATGCGAACTGTATCCCCTGTTTTAATTTTTAACTTCATAGTCTGTATGTTTATAGCACCTCAGGAGCTAATGAAACAATCTTCATGAACTGTTTGTCCCTAAGCTCTCTGGCTACCGGTCCAAAAACCCTGGTTCCTCTCATTTCTCCCGTTGGATTCAAAAGAACACAAGCGTTATCATCGAAACGGATATAAGAACCGTCTGGTCTGCGTACTTCTTTCTTAGTGCGCACTACCACGGCAGTTGAAACTGCTCCTTTTTTAATGGTCCCATTTGGGGTAGCCTCCTTTACAGACACTACAATTTTATCCCCTACAGAAGCATATCTCCTTTTGGTTCCTCCAAGGACGCGGATAGTCAACACCTCTTTTGCTCCGGTGTTATCTGCCACTTTAAGTCTAGATTCTTGCTGTAACATAATTATTTAGCTCTTTCAAGGATTTCTACCAATCTCCAACATTTGGTCTTACTTAAAGGTCTTGTTTCCATGATCTTTACTTTATCACCAATATTGCAATCGTTGGTTTCATCGTGTGCAACATATTTCTTTGTCCGCAATACGAACTTACCATACATAGGATGTTTTACCCGCTTCACTTCAGAAACCACAATCGATTTCTGCATTCTGTTGCTGGTTACAACCCCTACTCGTTCTTTTCTTAAATTTCTTTTTTCCATAAAGCAGAACCCGTTATTGGTTTTCCCTTTTTGTTATTTCAGTTGCCAATCGTGCTACTGTTCTTTTCACTTTCCTTAACTGAAGTGGATTTTCCAGTGGTGTTACGGAATGAGCCATTTTCAAATCGGCATGTTGCTTTTTGAAATCGGTCACTTTTTCCTTTAATTCCTCTACCGATAATTCTGTTATCTCTGATTGTTTCATGATCTTAATCAATAAAAATTACGCGGCATCGTAATCTTTTGCCACTATAAATTTTGTTTTTACCGGTAATTTCTGGGCAGCCAATCGCAAAGCTTCCTGTGCAACGTCCAAAGGCACTCCGGCTACTTCAAACATAATCCTTCCGGGTTTCACAACGGCCACGAAATATTCCGGAGCTCCTTTACCTTTACCCATACGCACCTCTAAAGGCTTCTTGGTAATAGGCTTGTCTGGAAATATCTTGATCCAAAGTTGCCCTTGTCTTTTCATATATCGTGTAGCTGCAATACGCGCGGCTTCTATCTGACGCGAGGTAATAAAGCTAGAATCCATTGACTTAATTCCAAACATCCCGTTTGAGAGTTGATGACCCCTCCCGGAATTACCTTTCATACGGCCTTTTTGCGCTTTACGAAACTTGGTTCTTTTTGGCTGTAACATTTCTTCCTACTACTTTAATATATATTACTTTCTTCTGCGTTTCTTTCCAGGATCGTTTTTGTCCTTTCCTGTACCCTTAGACATTCCCACTAATGGAGAAAGGTCTCTTTTTCCATAAACTTCCCCTTTCATGATCCATACTTTTAAACCTAACCTTCCGTAGGTTGTATGAGCCTCATGCTGGGCATAATCAATATCTGCTCTGAAGGTAGATAATGGAATACGTCCATCTTTATAAGATTCTGAACGTGCCATCTCTGCCCCATTTAATCGGCCAGATATCTGTATTTTAATTCCTTCAGCATTCATTCTCATGGCAGCAGCAATCGACATTTTGATTGCCCTACGGTAAGAGATCCTGTTTTCAATTTGACGAGCAATACTGGCAGCAACCAGATTTGCGTCAACTTCAGGTCTTTTGATCTCAAAGATGTTGATCTGAACTTCTTTGTCCGTGATCTTCTTAAGCTCTTCTTTTAATTTATCAACTTCCTGACCACCTTTTCCGATAATGATACCAGGTCTTGCCGTGGTGATAGTAACGGTGATCAATTTTAAAGTTCTCTCAATAATTACTCTGGAAACACTTGCTTTCGCCAAACGAGCATGAATGTACTTGCGGATCTTATCATCCTCGGCAAGTTTATCACCGTAGTCATTTCCTCCATACCAGTTAGATTCCCATCCTCTGATGATCCCTAAGCGATTTCCTATTGGATTCGTTTTTTGTCCCATACTATGCTTCTGTATTATTGTTTGCTCCTACTACCAAAGTAACATGATTAGAACGCTTTCTTATTCTGTGTGCTCTTCCCTGAGGGGCTGGTCTTAATCGTTTAAGCATCCGACCAGAATCTACTCTGATCTCTGATATAAATAGATCGGCCTCTTCAATATTGGCATCCTCATTCTTAGCTTGCCAGTTAGCGATCGCAGAAAGCAATAATTTCTCTAATCTACGGGAAGCTTCTTTTGGATTAAAACGCAAGATAGCTAGTGCCTTTTCAACTTCTGCACCCCGAATCAAATCTGCTACCAAACGCATCTTACGAGGCGATGTTGGGCAATTATTCAATTTAGCGAATGCCAGCTCTTTCTTCTCTGCCTTTATTCTTTCGGCCATTTGTTTTTTACGAACTCCCATAGCTTACTTACCTTTTACCTTTATTTTTAGCTCCGGCATGACCCCTAAAAGATCTTGTTGGAGAGAACTCGCCTAATTTGTGACCTACCATGTTTTCTGTTACATAGACAGGAACAAATTGTTTTCCATTATGTACAGCAATGGTTTGACCAACGAAATCTGGAGTGATCATCGAAGCTCTAGACCATGTTTTAATGACGGTCTTCTTACCTGAATCTACATTCTGCTGGACTTTCTTTTCCAGACTATTATGAACGTAAGGTCCTTTTTTTAGTGAACGTGCCATTTCTTTCTACTTTTTATTTCTTTCTACGTTCTATAATATATCTGTTGGTATCCTTGGTTTTAGAACGAGTTCTATATCCTTTGGCAGGAATACCATTTCTTGATCTTGGATGACCTCCGGAGGCTTTTCCTTCCCCACCACCCATTGGGTGATCTACAGGGTTCATAGCTACCGGTCTTGTTCTTGGTCTTCTACCCAACCATCTGCTTCGTCCTGCTTTACCAGAAACGATCAATTGATGGTCCGAGTTGGAAACAGCTCCTATAGTGGCCAAACAATTCCCAAGTACCATTCGGGTTTCACCTGAAGGTAATTTTATAGTCACAAACTTCCCTTCCTTAGCCATAAGCTGAGCAAAGGTTCCTGCACTTCTAGCCATTACAGCTCCCTGACCAGGACGAAGTTCAATACAAGATATAATAGTTCCTAATGGAATCTCATTCATTGGTAAGGCATTCCCTATCTCTGGTGCCACACCGTTTCCAGAAATTACAGCTTGTCCTATCTGTAATCCATTCTGGGCAATTATGTAACTCTTTTCCCCGTCTTTATATGCCAAAAGAGCAATAAAAGCGGTTCTGTTAGGATCGTACTGAATAGAAGTAACTTCGGCTTCCACATTGTGCTTCAACCTTTTAAAGTCGACTAGACGATACCTTCTTTTATGACCTCCACCTCTATGGCGCATGGTCATCTTTCCATGACTGTTTCTACCTCCCGACTTTTTTAACGGAGCAAGCAAGCTTTTCTCCGGCTTATCAGCAGTAAGCGCGTCAAATCCGTTTACTACTTTAAATCGCTGTCCGGGAGTGATCGGTTTTAATTTTCTAACTGACATTTCGTGTCTTTATAGATTACTGTAAAAATCAATGACATCGCCTTCCACAATATCAACAATTGCCTTTTTATAGGCTTTTGTTTTTCCCTGTTGTACACCAGTTTTGGTGAATTTGGTCTTGCGGTCTGGACCATAATTCATGGTACGAACCTTTTTAACGGAAACTCCATATGTACCCTCAACCGCGTCCTTGATCTGCAACTTGTTTGCTTTAGGATTCACGATAAAACCATAGCGATTATGTAACTCGCTATCTGCTGTCATCTTTTCCGTTATGATTGGCTTTATTAACACACTCATGATTTTCCTATTTATTTAAGTTGGATTCAATGCCCTCTAAAGACCCTTCCAAAAGCACAATATTATTCGCGTTTAATATTTTATAAGTACTTAATTCTGAGTTAGTTACGACCTCTGAACCTCCTAAATTGCGCGACGACAAATATACGTTATTATTTGAATCGCCCAACACAAACAGGGACTTTTTATTTTCAAGACCCAGCCCCTTTAAAACCTGGATAAACTCTTTGGTCTTCGGGGTCTCAAAATTGAAGTCTTCAACTACCATGATGGCATTCTCCTGACTCTTAATGCTCAAGGCCGATTTACGGGCCAAACGCTTCAGGTTTTTGTTCAATTTTAAGCTGTAATCCTTTGGTCTTGGGCCGAAAATTCTACCACCACCACGAAAAATAGGAGACTTAATACTTCCTGCTCTTGCAGTTCCGGTTCCTTTTTGCTTTTTGATCTTACGGGTACTCCCTACTATCTCTGCTCTTTCCTTGGTCTTGTGGGTACCTTGCCTCTGATGTGCCCTATACTGTTTAACATCCAGATATATGGCATGGTTATTAGGCTCTATCTTATAAACAGCATCAGAAAGGTCTGCCTTTCTCCCTGTTTCTTTTCCTTTGATATCTAAAACTGCTACCTTCATTATTTCTCGATGGTTACGTAAGCATTTTTATGCCCGGGAACGGCTCCTTTCAAAACGATCAGGTTTTTTTCCGGCACTATTTTCAATACTCTAAGGTTTTGAACAGTTACTCGTTCGCCTCCCATTCTACCTGCCATCTTCATTCCTTTGAAGACCCTTGCAGGATATGAGGCCGCACCAATAGATCCAGGTGCTCTCAAACGGTTGTGCTGTCCGTGAGTAGCTTGGCCAACACCGGCAAAGCCATGTCTCTTTACTACCCCTTGGAAACCTTTTCCTTTAGAAGTTGCAGAAACATCCACAAACTCTCCTTCAACAAATAGATCTACGCCCAGCGTATCACCTAGTTTGTGTTCTCCTTCAAAATGACGGAATTCGACGACTTTTTTCTTGGGAGAAGCACCTGCTTTTTTGAAATGGCCCGTTTCGGACTTATTCGCACGTTTTTCTGCCTTGTCATCGAAACCGAGTTGAAGGGCACTATACCCGTCTACCTCTTCGGTTCTGACTTGGGTAACGATGCATGGTCCTGCCTCAATGACGGTACATGGAATATTCTTTCCATTCTCATCAAAGATGCTGGTCATGCCCACTTTTTTTCCTATTAACCCAGACATACTTATTATTTATTAATTGTTTACTATTTCC
>NZ_CAMYKH010000009.1 GCF_947258935.1 uncultured Muriicola sp. | reverse complement strand
CCTTTGCTTTTTATGTTCCCCCTTCTTTTTCATAGTTATATTTCTCTTGCCTGGATTATTATAGCGATAAAAATTAATTTTTATGAAATTTATCGTTTTGCCAAAGCCACCTATATTTTAAAACAATTGTTTACACAATTTGTGTTTTTCTTTTTAATCTTATATGCATTTATTGGATTTTTTAAACAACCTAACATTAGTAGATTTATGTTGGGGATTTTCTTTTTATCCATTTGTATTTCTGTTCTATTTCTAAAATTTCTTAACTATTATCTTTTAAAAAAATATCGTACAAAGGTAAAAGGCAACATAAGCTATGTGGTGGTTATAGGTAATAATAGAAAGACAGATCAATTAATCAAAATATTTAATAGTTATACAGAATACGGATACCAACTATTAAATCAATTTGACCCGAAGGCTTTAGATTTTGACATAAATAATTGCATTAAATTTATTGTTGATAATAAAATAGATGAGATATATTGTTCTGTTAGAGATTTAAAGAACAATGAATTATCGGAATTAGTTAACTATGCAGACAACAATCTAATTGGATTAAAATTCATTCCTGACAATAAAGAAATATTTACAAAAAAACTAAATTTAGAATATTACGAATATTTACCGATTTTATCATTCAGAGAATTGCCACTGGATGACCCTTTTAATCGGTTTTATAAAAGATTATTTGATTTTACAATTTCACTTCTTCTATTCGTATTTATACTATCTTGGTTAATGCCATTAATTGGAATATTAATAGTTCTTGATTCAAAAGGCCCCGTATTTTTCCGCCAGAACAGACCAGGATTAAAAGAAGAAGGATTCGGTTGTTATAAGTTTAGAACTATGTTGGTAAATGATTCAACAGAGAAATCGGCTACAAAAAATGATCCAAGGATCACAAAACTTGGCGCTTTTTTGAGAAAAACCAGTATTGATGAAGTACCGCAGTTTATTAATGTTTTATTTGGTCAAATGTCTATTGTAGGACCGCGACCACATTTGTGGCGACAAAATGAAGAATATGGATCAACAATTCAAAAATATATGCTTAGGCATTATGTAAATCCCGGAATAACAGGATTGGCTCAGTCCAAAGGATATAGGGGTGAAATAGAAACTTCAGATGAAATAAGGAACAGAACTAGATATGATATATTTTATATTGAAAACTGGTCATTTTTTTTAGATTTAAAAATAATTTTACAAACCACATTAAATATTTTGAAAGGGGAAGAAAAGGCGTATTAGAGATGTACTTTCTACCAATAAGCAGGAGACATCTAGGTCAACTAAGGAAATTCCTTTAAAAATGGGATTTTACATACGAATTTGTTTCTATTCTAGAATTGAGGTTAAAGGTCGATTACATTGTAGGTATGGCACTCACTGTCTATCTTTGTAAATTAATAATTGACTAAGAAAATATAACTATGAAAATATCTGTTGTTGGCACTGGATATGTTGGTCTTGTGACCGGCACTTGTTTGGCGGAAACTGGAAATGAAGTTGTTTGTGTGGATATAGACGAACAGAAAGTTCGAAAAATGCAGGAAGGAGAAGTACCCATTTATGAACCTCATTTGGATGTATTGTTTGAGCGCAACATTAAAGCAGGAAGATTAACATTTACTACCTCTTTAAATGAAGGTTTAGATCATGGGGAGATTGTATTTTTAGCGCTCCCAACACCTGAAGATGAAGACGGCTCTGCAGATTTAAAATACGTTTTAGGCGTGGCTGATGAGATTGGAAAACTCTTAAAGGAGTATAAGGTGATCGTAGATAAAAGCACCGTTCCTGTGGGGACTTCGGAAAAAGTACATGTCGCGATAGCTAAAAATGCTAAATGTGGGTTCGATGTAGTTTCAAATCCTGAATTTCTCAGAGAAGGTTTTGCTGTGGATGATTTCTTAAAACCAGAACGTATTGTAGTTGGATCGAGCTCCGAAAGAGCAACTAAATTAATGCAGAAACTCTATAAGCCATTTATGAGGTCGGGGAATCCGGTAATAATAATGGATGAAAAATCTGCTGAGCTTACAAAGTATGCGGCTAATGCTTTTTTGGCAACCAAAATTACCTTTATGAATGAAATAGCCAATTTTTGTGAGAAAGTTGGAGCAGATGTAGACAAAGTTCGTATGGGGATGGGCACAGATTCGAGAATTGGAAAACGCTTTCTTTTTCCAGGCATCGGTTATGGAGGGTCTTGCTTTCCAAAAGATGTTAAGGCTTTACACAAATCCGGAAAGGACATGCATTACGATTTTAAGATCCTTAATTCGGTAATTGAAGTAAATCAAATACAGAAAACAATTTTGATTCCTAAAATCAAGAAGTTTTTTGGAAACAACCTTCGTGGTAAACGTATTGGGATTTGGGGATTAGCTTTTAAACCGGAAACTGATGATATAAGAGAAGCCCCTGCGCTCTATATTATTGAAGAATTATTAAAAGCAGGAGCTATCATTACGGCCTTTGACCCGGAAGCCATGGATAATGTGAAACAAAAGTTAGGAGAGAAAATCTCATTTGCGCCAGGGATGTATGGTGCTGTGGAGGATGCAGATGCGCTTGTGATTTGTACAGAATGGGGAGTTTTCAGAAACCCAAATTTTACAATGGTCAAAGAATTATTAAAAGAACCGGTCATTTTCGATGGCAGAAATTTGTACGAATTAGAAGAGATGATAACCGAAGGATTTCATTATGAATCTATTGGGCGGAATTAATCAAATAATTAAAATAAATAATACACTTTGAAAAGAATATTAATTACAGGAGCCGCGGGTTTTTTGGGATCCCATTTGTGCGACCGATTTATCAAAGAGGGTTTTTATGTTATCGCCATGGATAATTTGATTACGGGCGACCTTAAGAATATTGAACATTTATTTAAATTAGAAAATTTTGAGTTTTATCATCACGATGTAAGCAAATTTGTGCATGTGCCCGGTAAGCTGGATTATATTCTGCATTTTGCATCTCCCGCAAGCCCTATCGATTATTTAAAGATTCCTATTCAGACGCTTAAAGTAGGAGCATTAGGCACACATAATCTTCTGGGGTTAGCTAAGGAAAAGAATGCAAGAATATTAATTGCATCTACTTCTGAAATTTATGGAGACCCACTTGTTCATCCTCAAACAGAGGAGTATTATGGGAATGTAAATACCATTGGTCCCAGAGGTGTATATGATGAGGCCAAACGCTTCCAGGAGTCTATTACTATGGCCTATCACCGTTTTCACGGCCTTGATACACGTATTGTACGCATCTTCAATACATATGGCCCACGCATGAGATTAAACGATGGACGCGTTATTCCTGCCTTTATGGGGCAGGCACTTCGAGGAGAAGACCTCACTGTTTTCGGAGACGGTTCTCAAACCCGCTCCTTTTGTTATGTAGATGATGAGATAGAAGGAATTTACAGATTATTAATGAGCGATTATAATCTTCCTGTTAACATAGGTAACCCAAATGAAATTACTATAAAAGAATTCGCAGAAGAAATTATTAAACTAACGGGTACCAATCAGAAAATAGTCTACAAACCTCTGCCAAAAGATGATCCAATGCAACGTCAACCGGATATTAGCAAGGCAAGAGAAATATTAGGTTGGGAACCAGAAGTAGGCAGAGAAGAAGGAATGCGTAAGACATTTGAATTTTTCAAAAAGCTTTCTAAGGCAGATCTTTTGAAAACAGAACATAGAGATTTTACACTTCATAATAAGAAATAGCACAAAGCCGCTTCAAAAAGATTGGATGAAAAATATATTTTGGGGATAGAAGGGATTAATTTTGTTTTCTTACTGTATTTTTAGCCAAATCTTTTATGCATGAATATCCTACTCCTTGGCTCCGGCGGTCGCGAACACACACTCGCCTGGAAATTAACTCAAAGCCCAAAACTTCAACGACTTTTTGTGGCACCCGGGAATGCGGGTACCTCCTCTATTGCCACTAATCTTCATTTAAACATCAATGATTTTGATGAGGTAAAGACGGCAGTACTATACAACAACATTCAAATGGTGATAGTAGGGCCCGAAGATCCTTTGGTTAATGGGATCCATGATTTCTTCCTGAAGGACCCAACACTAAAAGATATTCCGGTAATTGGACCAGAAAAACATGCAGCTACCCTGGAAGGAAGCAAGGATTTTGCAAAGCAATTCATGATACGTCATGGGATCCCTACGGCGGCATACCAAAGTTTTACTGCTGAAACCGTAGAGGAAGGTTTTGCCTTTCTGAATACCCTAAAACCACCCTACGTACTTAAGGCAGATGGACTTGCAGCAGGGAAAGGAGTAGTCATTTTACAAGATATTGAGGAAGCCCGCGCAGAACTGTCACAGATGCTATTGGAATCCAAATTTGGAAAGGCCAGCACCACTGTGGTGATCGAAGAGTTCCTTTCCGGGATCGAATTAAGCTGTTTTGTTTTAACAGACGGAAAACACTATGAAGTTCTTCCTACTGCAAAAGACTATAAGCGAATAGGAGAAGGCGACACCGGACTAAACACAGGAGGAATGGGGGCAATTTCGCCAGTTCCCTTTGCAGATTCCATTTTTATGGAAAAGGTCAGTCAACAGATAATAATCCCAACGATACAGGGCTTACAAAAAGACAATATCCCTTATAAGGGCTTCATATTTATCGGATTGATCCAAGTAGGAGAAGACCCTTATGTTATAGAATACAACGTACGATTAGGTGATCCCGAAACTGAGGTGGTCTTGCCGAGAATAAAAAATGACCTGGTAACGGTATTTGAAGCGATAGCAAAACAAACATTAGATACCGTGGATCTGGAGATTGATGAGAGAACAGCGGCCACCGTAATGACGGTCTCAGGGGGATATCCGGAGGCATATGAAAAGGGATTTGAGATACGTGGACTGGAAACCATCAAAGATTCCCTGGTATTCCATGCGGGAACAACCATAAAGGACAACAAAATTATAACCAATGGAGGCCGGGTAATTGCCGTCACTTCCTTTGGAAAAGACCATATTGAAGCCCTGCAAAAGTCGTATCGCAATGTTGAAAAGATAGCGTTTAAAGGGAAGTATTACCGCAAAGATCTTGGCTTTGACCTATAAATAAGAATGAGAGGTGATAGATTTGTCCTCTTCATTGTTATCATTGTACTTTTTAAGCTGCAAAAGCCAATAGACCATGGCTACAACTCCAGCGATCATAAATATCCAATTTACAATGTTGGCGGTCCACCAATTTTCCATAAAGCGGAAAAAATCATAAGGCCAGAAAAGGCCATTCACGAATAAATCTTCTATGCCGTAAAAAAATGCGTTCATCTTGGTTATATTTACGAACACAAAAATATAAAATCCGGAGATGATTTCAGGCATTTTTGGCAAAACAAAACCAATAAATTACGTTTTACTCCTTGGATTTATATTTATCCTCTATTGGTTTGTATACTTCTATGTCAGTAACAATTCTATTGAGCCAGCTGTATTAGTGTGGCAATCATTGGTATTACTTATCCTTTTATTTTCTGTACTGGTCATCAATTTTGTGGTCAACCGGAATCAAATAACCAGTGCTAATTCTTATGTCGCCCTTTATTTTATTCTTTTAATTCTCATCTTCTCAAGATCTGTTGCCGATAATAATGCCATCTTTTGTAGTTTTTTCTTGTTGTTGGCATGCAGAAGGCTTCTAAGCCTTCGATCTTTAAAAAATATAAAGTTAAAGATCATGGATGCTACTCTGTGGGTCCTGGTTGCGAGCCTTTTTTATGATTGGACGATTCTATTTCTGCTCCTGGTTTACATTGCTATCTATATTTATGAACCCAAAAACCTAAAGAATTGGCTGGTTCCCCTGGTCAGCATCATTGTATTTGTGTTATTAAGCTATGCAGTGCTTATTTTGGCAAATAATGAAGGGTATTTACTGCAACATTATCAATTTGCACTAGACAATATTCAGGAGGTGTTTGCAGATTGGAAATTAAACATAAAACTCATCATTTACGCCTTACTTATTGCCATCACGGCCTTAGCGGTATTTCTCAAATCAGGGAAGTTGGGCCTCGGAAGGATCATTAATTTACGGGTGATCTCTATTTATTTCTCAATAAGTATTCTGGTTATCATCTTAAGTCTTATGGCGGGAGATCTGCCTGTCTTGATTTCATTTTTCCCCGGCGCTGTCTTTCTCGGGAAATATGTGGAAATGATCAAACGGAAAAATATAAAGGAGATGGTCCTTTATGCCTCTGTCTTCACTGCATTTTTAGTTTTTGCAGCGGACATTCTTATTAAATAATAGATACCTTTGCACAAAACGTTGATCGTATGTTCAGTAAAAAGGCCTTCGATATTTTTGAGGAAAGCATTTCAAAATATCATATTTTGAACAGGGTAGACCAGGAATTTGCAAATCCTTATCCCAAAAATGACATAACCCACCTTCTCTACGAGAAAAACTGGATAGACACTGTTCAATGGCACTTTGAAGATATTATTCGAGATCCACAGATCGAACCAAAAGCCGCCCTGGATCTGAAGCGTAAAATAGACGCCAGCAACCAGGAAAGAACAGACCTTGTTGAGTATATCGATAGTTATTTTCTTCAGAAATATGCTGAGATTAAGGTCTTACCAAATGCTACTATCAATACAGAATCTCCGGCATGGGCAATTGACCGACTTTCCATATTAGCTCTAAAGATCTATCATATGCGGGAAGAAGCTGAAAGAACAGACGCCTCGCCTGCACACAGACAATCATGTCAACAAAAATTATCTGTGCTATCAGAACAAAAGAAAGACCTTTCAACCGCTATAGATCAGCTACTGACAGATATTAGCGAGGGTAAGAAGTACATGAAGGTGTATAAACAGATGAAAATGTACAATGATGAGGAGCTAAACCCAATACTACGTGGTCAAAAGCAATGATGAGCATCTTTTAGTGATCCGATTATCGGCCATGGGCGATGTTGCCATGACCGTACCGGTATTACTGGCCCTGATCAGGACTCATCCAAAACTGCAGATCACGGTATTAACCCGACCTTTCTTTGCTCCCATTTTCAAGAATATTCCCAACCTTAATGTCTATACCATCGATGTAAAAGACAAAAACAAGGGTATTCTGGGCCTTTATCGCTTGTCAAAGGAATTAAGAAAGATCCCATTTACCGGCGTTGCTGACCTGCATAATGTTTTGCGAACAAAGATTCTAAAGGTATTTTTATATGGAAAAGGACTACCCTTTGTTCAAATAGACAAGGGAAGAAAGGAGAAAAAGCACCTGACTACGTGGAAGAATAAAACAATAAAGCCCCTTAAAACCACCCATGAACGATATGCAGATGTTTTTCGGCAATTGGGGTATTCAATTGAACTGAGCCCTGAGGATGTACTTCAATCAATTCAGCCATCGGTATCTGTAAAAAAATATTTGGGAGATCAAACACTTAAAACAATTGGAATTGCCCCATTCGCGGCCTTTAGCGGCAAGATGTACCCCTCAGATCTTATGGAGGGAGTGTTGAAAAACTTAGATAATACCAAAAGGTATAAAATAATATTATTTGGAGGTGGGGCTAAAGAAAAAGAGGTGTTATCTCAATTGGAAACTAAGTACACCCATTGTGATAATATGACAGCTGTGCTCAGTTTTGAAGACGAGTTATGTCTTATTTCCAATCTGGCTCTAATGGTTTCTATGGATAGTGGAAACGGTCATTTGGCAGCTATGTTTGGAGTGCCTACCCTTACCCTTTGGGGTATTACACATCCTTATGCCGGGTTTGCGCCATATGGACAAGAATCTGACCATTCAATCCTTTCGGATAGAGAGCAGTACCCTATGATACCAACGTCTGTCTATGGGAACAAATATCCCAAAGGCTATAAAAACGTAATGTATACTATAGACCCAGAAGACGTGGTTCGTAAGATTGAGACCTTGCTAAACTAAGTAGGTCTCATACTAATTCTCGCTGTTCAAGAGATTTTAGATACTGTCTTACTTGTTGTAAGAACTGATAGCTCAACGTTTTACTGTTGCCTTCTACCATAAGCATCCGAACTCCCATATAAGAAGAGATCAAAAATGCAGCAACCGCTTCACTATCTATATGTCGGGCAACATAACCATCTGTCTTTCCTTTTTGAAGGATAGTAACAATATTTACCTGCCACATTTTATAGATATCTCTGAGGTATTTGGAGATCAATTCATTCCTCCCATTAAATTCGGTCATAAAGTTGCTGAGTACAAAACCATAATCTAATTCGTTATGCTCGGCAGTACTCATAGCATTTTCAAAACATACTTCTATAGTTTTTAATGGATCCTCTTTCCCCTCTATGGGTTCTATAAGCATACTATATACCTTTCTGACGATCAGATTCTGAATAATACTGATAAAAAAGTCTTCCTTAGACTGGAAATGGTAATAGAAGGCACCTTTAGAAAGTGAAAGCTCCTTTAAGATATCATCAACACTGGTGTTATAATATCCTTTTTTGTAGAATAATTCAAGGCCTGTGACCTGCATCCGTTGCATGGTAGCCATGCGTTTTAAGTTCTTGTCCATAATATTTGGGGTTATGGTTATAAAGACCATGTGGTCTATAACAAAGAACCCCCGAACCCCATGGATGCTGAATATTACAGGGTAAAGCCTATTAAAAAATCGATAAGTGGTAGAATTTCGGATGAATGACACCCAGATCACCTTTTGCGACCGACCACTTGGTCGGTTTTATTCCTCGATTAAAGGTAAAATAACAGATTTTTGTAGTTACTAAAATGATAAATACGTTGTGAAATACACCTTTTTTAGGTCACAACACCCTGACAACTGCTTCCTGCTCCGGCAGTACACCCATAGCAATGTTGGGAAATGACAATATCCCGGTCGTTAAGTAAGGCTTCATTGTAATCGCTGATGTGTTTCACCTTGCTTGCCACCTTGAGCCCCAGCATTTGGTTAAAATCACAATCGTACAGCCAACCATCCCAACTTACAGAGATGGTATTAGTACACATTACGTTCTCTACGGCGGAAGGATTATAGGCATCCACCAGGGAATACATATAATCTTCGTAGTTCTCTGAAGCAATGAGATAATCCAGAAAACGCGCGATTGGCAAATTGGTAATTGCAAAAAGATTATGAAACTCAATATCAAAATCATCTTTTAGCGCTTGCTTAAAGTCGTGTTCCAATGCTGCCTGGTCTCCAGGCAAATACGCCCCGGAAGGATTATAAACAAGATCGAGTTTCAAAGGACTATTGGGCATACCATAGCCAATAGCATTAAGATCCTGCAAGGCTTTAATAGATTTGTCAAAAACACCATCGCCTCGTTGTTTATCGGTTTTGCCCCTGGTATAGTGGGGCATAGATGAGACCACATGCACATTGTGCTTTTTAAAGAATTCAGGAAGATCGTGATATTTTTTATTCGATCTGATGATAGTAAGATTAGAACGAACAATAAAATCTTGAATCCCTGCCTTAGAGGCCTCTTCCACAAACCAACGAAAATCTGGATTCATTTCCGGTGCTCCCCCTGTTAGATCCAGGGTATGTGCTCCTGTGTTCCGTATTACCTCAAGACAAAGCTCCATGGTATCTTTGGTCATTATCTCCTTCCTGTCCGGACCTGCATCTACATGGCAGTGTTCACAAACCTGATTGCACATGTATCCTACATTGATCTGAAGGACCTCCAGTTTTTTGGGTTTGAGCGGGAATTCCCCAATTTCTGCAATTTTATCTTTAAAATACGGTAGTTCTCCTTCCTTGAAAATCCCATTACTTAAAATTTCCAATTGTTTATGAGTCTCCGCCAGTTCTACATGTCTTGCTTTTAGCGATTTTGTAGCCATTTCTTTTTCATCAATTTTATAGTAGGTCGCATTAAATGCAGCCTTCTTACATACTAAGCTTGTTGTATTTGTTCATCATTTGAACGCCATGAACCAGGGTAGCACCACTTTCAATAGCGGCTCCTGCATGTACTGCTTCCATCATTTCTTCTTTGGTAATTCCTCTTTGAAGTCCATCTTTGGTATAGGCGTCAATACAATAAGGACATTTCACTACGTGTGCTACAGCAAGGGCGATCAGCGATTTCTCTCTAGCGGATAAAGCACCTTCCTGAAATACTGCATTGTAATAATCGAAGAATTTTGTGCCTAATTCTTCACTCCATTCGGTGATCTTCCCAAATTTTCTCAAATCGGCCGGATCGTAATAATTATTCGTCATGATCTTTTATTTAAAAAGTAGTACTAAAATTCTCTAAGGTTATTAATCTTCTTGGTTCATGCGCACTTCTGCAGGAAAGATCTCCAAATTGTCCTGAATTCCTGTATTTAATAAAGCGCTATTCAGAACAACAAAGGTAAAGTTGTAAACTATTCTTTTTCGTAGGATAATCCGATAAAATTACGACGAAATCTACTTTTATATTTAGTTGAAGCTATATTTTTTCATTACAATATTTCATAACTATTTTTAAATAGTGGATATTTTCAAAACCGACCAGAGAGTTTGTTTGGGCATATGTCAAAAGAGAGTAATTCTAATGGAATAAAGTTTAACAACCACAATAAACGGATTATCTCCTTACTTTAGACCTTTATTTTGAAACGATCGCTTCTTGCCAGACCACTTGGTTTGTAAAACAACATACTATTTTTACTAAAGAAGCACTGTTTCTTTAGTTTTATATAGGAAATTACGATGAAAATAGAAGAGTTAACATCTAAATCCATTGGGTTGGTTCTTTCGGGAGGAGGAGTCCGCGGAATGGGACATATAGGGATGCTTAAGGCCCTTAAAGAGTTTGGCATTGAGGCTTCTGTGGTTTCAGGCAGCAGCGCTGGAGCTCTGGTTGGAGCAATGTATGCAGGAAATAGCAGTATTGATAAGATGCTCGCTTTTTTTAAAGAGACGCCACTGTTCAAATACAATTTTTTTACAATAAATAAACCCGGACTCGTAGACACGGATCGATATTTCGAGATTTTCAACAAATACATTCCCTTTGACACCTTCGAATCCTTACACAAACAATTATTTGTCACTGCAACTAATCTTCAGAAGGGAGCTGATGAGGTGTTTTACACAGGGGATTTGATCATACCCCTCTTAGCTTCTGCAGCCTTACCCCCTGTGTTTAGTCCTGTTGAGATCAACAATGATCTATATGCGGATGGAGGCATCATGAATAATTTTCCCTCAGAACCATTGCAAGGCAAAGTAGATTTTATCATTGGTAGTAACGTGTCTGTTATAAGGGCAGTCTCAAAAAAAGAAATTCAATCATCCTTCCAACTGGCATCGCGTACCACGAGTTTAATGATTTATGCCATTAACAGGCAAAAGATTCGGAGTTGTGACATGATTTTTGAGCCCATGGAAATCCAAAATATAGGCGTCTTCGAGAAGAGTGGCATAGAAAAAGCCTTCAACATAGGGTATGACAATGCCTGCAAAGTATTGGAAGCCTTATTGAAAAGTGACTAAAAGGACTGCCGGGAAGGGTTTAAACGTCGTCGTAGTCTATTTTAAGGATGGGTGTTAGTGGGTGCGCCTGGCAGGTAAGTATAAAACCTTCTTCAATTTCACTATCCGTAAGGATCTGATTTTTCTCCATTTCGGCCTTTCCTTCAGTAATTCTGGCGATACAAGTACTGCAAACTCCGCCTTGACAGGAGTATGGAGCATCTATATCTTCATTTAGAACAGCGTCTAGCACCAGTTTCTTTTTATCCATAACAAATGTAAAGACCTCATCATCTAAGGTAACCTCCATACTGGTTTGCCCTTCATGCGCCGAAATATCTTCCTTCTTTTTTGTGGTAAAAAGTTCAAAATGCACCTTCTCATTGGCAATACTATTGTTATGAAGCGTCTCTTTCACGGTATTGATCATCTCTTCTGGGCCACAGAGATAAAAATGATCAAAGGAGCGATCCTTAAACTTATTTTTAAGAATTAGATTTACCGTTGACCCCTCTATGCGACCAAACAGGGCATCTTCTTCCCGAGCTCTGCTATACGCGAATTGAACATAAAACCGATCAGTATATTTATTGATAAGGTCCAGTATTTCCTGACGGTACATAGTTTCCTCAGGAGATTGATTCCCATAGACCAATACAAAAGTATTTTCAGGATGGCTTTCCAAAACACTGTAAGCCATGCTCATAATAGGGGTGATACCGCTACCGGCAGCAAAGGCAGCAATGTGTTGGGGTTTGCCAGCTGGTTTAAAAACAAAATGCCCTTTAGGAGGTATTACTTCTATAGAATCTCCGGATTTAAGTGCGTCATTAGCCCAGACAGAAAAGGCACCACCCTCTACTTTTTTAATACCCACAGTCATTTCTTTGCCAGATGGCGAACTGGAGATGGAATAGGCCCTTCGAACTTCCTGTCCTTCAATATTTTGCTTTAGTGTAAGGTGTTGCCCGGCATCAAATATAAATTCATCTTTCAGATCATTAGGGATATCGAATGTGATAGCAACTGAACTAGGAGTTAAGGCCCTGACAGCCGATACTTTAAGGGAATAAAATGTGCTCATTCAGCAATTTTTTTGCAAAACTAAGGAAAGGGAGTTTAAAAAGAATGTATTTCATAAAATATCTCACTTTTGTAACAAAAGCTATATTTTCGTTACTAATTTTGCATATAATTTTGACCAACCGGTATGTTTAAACACTTTTTTAATCTTCAATGGAAGTCCTTTTTCCGTGCTGCCTCCTTTAAAACCAACCTTGCCTTTAAGATCCTCATGATCTTTGGAGCCTTATATTTTATCGTGGTATTCCTGGCTTTGGGTGTGGGGTCCTTTTTTATAATCAAAAAAGCCGGTTTGGGTGATCCCCTTAGAGTGGTGAACCAATTTATGATCTATTACTTGGTGATGGATCTCTATATACGGTATATGTTCCAGAAGATGCCCATCCTGAACATAAAACCCTTGTTATATATGCCTTTTAAGAAGAGTGCGGTGGTAAAGTACTCACTGGGTAAAACGGTCTTTTCCTTTTTTAACTGGATGCATGCCTTTTTCTTTATCCCATTTTCCATTGTCTTAATTACCCAAGGCTATAATGCGCTCGATGTTGTTGCGTGGCATTTAGCCATCATGGCCCTTTTCTATGCCAACAACTTCCTGAACATCATGATGAATAACCAGGATAGGATATTCTACCCCATGGTTGCCATCCTGGCGATCCTTGCTTTATGTCAGTATAATGGCTGGTTTGATGTAACATTGTATACCGCACCTATTTTCGATGCATTTTTTGATACTCCCTGGGCGTTTCTGATTTCTATTCTATTGTTAGCATGGTTGATTTATGCGTCATTCAATTATTTTAAAAAACATATGTACCTGGATGGAGGCCTTGCTTCTAAACATACAGAGGCTAAATCTGAGGACTATACCTGGTTGAACCGCTTCGGGAATTTAGGCACATTCTTAAAGAACGACATTAAACTCATAAGACGTAATAAGCGATCCAAGACCACCGTGATCATGAGTTTCCTTTTCCTATTTTACGGATTGATTTTCTTTACGGGGGGAATAGAAATGTACGAAGGACCCATCTGGAGCATCTTTGCAGGGATCTTTATCTCCGGAGGCTTTTTATTTAGTTTTGGGCAGTTTGTTCCAAGTTGGGATAGTTCCTATTACCCTTTAATGATGAGTCAAAATATTCAATATAGCGAGTATTTGTCCTCAAAATGGTATTTAATTGTAATTGCAACGGTTCTCAGCACTGTTATATCTGCGTTTTACCTGTATTTTGGTTGGGAAGTGTACCTCGCAATCGTAGTTGGAGCTATTTATAATATTGGGGTGAATTCATATTTGGTATTGTGGGGAGGAGCCTATATCAAAACGCCTATAGATCTTACTTCCAATAAAAAAGCCTTTGGTGACAAACAGGCCTTTAATGTAAAAACACTGCTGCTTACCATTCCAAAATTGGTGTTGCCATTAATTGTATTTGCTGTGGGCTATTATCTTATTAATCCGGTTGCAGGATATATCGCAGTGGCCCTCTCCGGGGTGCTTGGTTTTGTTTTTAAGGATCAGGTATTTAAAATGATAGAAAAGATCTATAAAAAGGAGAAATACAAAACGCTTTTGGCATACAAACAAACAGATTAAATACATTTTTTACATATGATCACAGTTCACGACATCACCAAAACCTACGGAACCCAAACCGTTTTGAATATTCCATCTCTGGAGATCCCAAAAGGACAAAGTTTTGGCCTGGTTGGAAACAATGGGGCGGGGAAGACCACATTTTTTAGTCTTTTACTAGATCTTATTCAGCCTACCACAGGAAAGATCATAAACAATGAAGTGCAGGTAGACATCAGCGAGGCTTGGAAACCCTTTACCTCGGCTTTTATAGATGAGACATTCCTGATAGGATACCTCACCCCTGAAGAATACTTCTATTTTATTGGAGAATTACGCGGGCAAAACAAGGCCGATGTTGATTCATTGATAGGGACCTTTGAGAATTTCTTCCATGGTGAGATCTTGGGGCAAAAGAAATACCTCCGGGATCTTTCTAAAGGAAATCAGAAAAAAGTGGGTATTGTTGCCTCATTTATTGGCAGCCCCGAAGTGATTATTCTCGATGAACCTTTTGCCAACCTTGATCCTACTACCCAGATCCGACTTAAACAGATCATTAGGGACCTGGCAGAAAACAATGACGTTACCGTCTTGGTTTCTAGTCATGACCTTATCCATGTCACTGAAGTATGCGAACGTATTGTTGTGCTTAATAAAGGAGAGATCGTAAAAGATATCCAAACGTCTACCCAGACCTTAAAAGAACTGGAAACCTTTTTTGGAGGATAGGAAAATCACCCTTATTGCGGCTTCGTTTTTATTGAAATAGATCTATTCCAAAAGAAGCATGCATTTTATCGAGTAGCAGTATACTAAACGGGCGGTTTTAGAGTTTACATATCGTACGAATACCGATAATTTTGAAGCTTCAAAACTCTTTTCATATCATTTGGCTTAGTGGAGCCCTGCTTCTAAGTGCCTGCTCTACTAAAAAAGACGCCTTTCTCAACAGAAATTGGCATGCCCTCAACACCAAGTACAATGTACTGTATAATGGCAACCTTGCTTTTGAGGAAGGTAGGGAGCAATTAAATGAAACCTACCGTGATAATTATTGGGAACTTTTGCCGGTAGAACGCCTCGAAGTTACCGATGAGATTAAATTAGATTCTGAAGATAATAATCCCAACTTTATAAGGGCGGAAGACAAAGCAACCAAGGCCATTCAAAAGCACAGTATGGAGATAGGGGATGAGGAACGCAACCCTCAGACCGATGAAGCCTTCTTACTCTTAGGGAAAGCCCGGTATTTTGACCAACGATACGTGCCCGCAATTGAAGCCTTCAATTACATCCTGCAGAAATACTCAGAAAGCAACAAGCTGAACGAAGCAACCATTTGGAGAGAAAAGACCAATATCCGATTAGAAAATGAGGAACTTGCTCTACGAAACTTAAGACGACTTTTAAAATACGAAAGATTAAAAGATCAGGAATACGCAGATGCCCGGGCTATGATGGCGCAGGCTTATATCAACCTCAAAGCTCCTGATACAGCCATACAGCAATTGAAGATAGCCTCTGCTTACACTAAAAAAAATGCGGAAAAAGGGCGTTATTATTTTATTATTGGGCAATTGTACAATCAACTTGGATTTAAGGACAGTGCCAACTACGCTTTTGATAAGATCATAGACCTACAGCGTAAAACACCAAGAGTATATTGGGTAAATGCGCATTTACAAAAAATTCAAAATATTGGTATCACAAATGAGAATAAGGAAGATCTGCTTGAATACCTCACCTGGCTCGAAATAAACAGGGAGAATCGCCCTTTCTTAGATAAGATCTTCAGGCAAATTGCCGTATATCACAATACCCTGGAACAAGACAGCCTTTCCCTGGCCTACTACAATAGATCACTTAGGGCAGCCAATCAATCGCCTCAATTATTTGCACTTAACTACGAGGACCTGGCCGAACATTATTTTGATGATAATGAATATAAAACTGCCGGTGCATACTTTGACAGCGTTTTACCTAACCTGCCGGAGAATACCAAGAAATACCGTACTATAAAAAAGAAACTCGATAATCTTGAAGATGTCATAACCTATGAAAGTACTGTGCAATATGCGGATAGTGTGATCACAGTTTATAAAATGCCATTAGAAGGACGAAAAGTCTATTTCCAGGCCTATATTGATCAGCTGAAAGCTAAGGCTGACGAATTGGCGGCAAAAGAAGAGTCGCGCCTCAATGCGGGCTTTGCAGTATTTGGTGAATCTAAAGGAGGGAAAGAAAATAAAGGAAAGTTCTATTTCTATAATATTACCAGTCTTGGGTATGGGAAGACCGACTTTAAGAATAAATGGGGCAACAGAACATTGGAAGATGACTGGCGTTGGAGCACTAAAAATACCGCTCAGGGCTTTGACCTGACCGCTATAGGAACAGAGACTGAGGGTGATGAGCAAGGTGAGATCCCGGAAGACCTTAAATATTCACTCGATTATTATCTGGACAGGGTCCCTACTGATGTTGCCGTTATTGATAGCCTGGATAGAGAACGAAATTTTGCTAATTATCAGCTCGGTCTTATTTATAAAGAAAAGTTCAAGGAAAATATGCTGGCCGCAGCAAAATTGGAAAGGGTCTTAGAATCATCTCCCGAAGAGCGGTTAGTGCTCCCTTCTAAATACAATCTATTCAAGATCTACGAAGAAGTAGGTAGTCCTTTGGCTCTGGACATGAAAGAAAATATCATTCGCAATCACCCGAGCTCTCGCTATGCAGAGATCCTACTAAACCCTCAGGCCGTGTTAGAGGCTTCAGAGGATAGTCCGGAGGCACGCTATGCCCGGTTGTACCAGCTTTTTGAAGCTCAGGAATTTCTTAGAGTGATAACGGGATCTGAAGAAAGTATCAATATGTTCCCCGGGGATCCCATAGTGCCAAAATTTGAAATGTTAAAAGCAACTGCCATTGGCAGACTGCAGGGATTTAAAGAATTTAAAGAGGCACTGAACTATGTGGCCTTAAACTATCCAAATCAGCCTGAAGGAAAAAAAGCACAGGAAATGGTTGCAGAACAACTTCCAAAACTAGAACCCAACGAATTTTCGGCGGAAAACGGTTTAGACTCTGGGGGAAATTGGAAAGTAGTGTTCCCTTTTAAAAGAAGCAATGATGCTGCCGCTTTGCGTCTAATAAAGAGATTGGAGGCCTCTATCAAGGATCTGAATTACAGTAATAAGGTGTCTAAGGACATCTACAATTTGGAGGATGAATTTGTTGTTGTCCATGGATTTAAGTCGAGGGATTTTGCCTTAGGGTACGTTGAACTGCTAAAAAACAACAAAGATTACAGGATCGCTAACGAGAATTTTGTAATTTTATCTAACAACTACAAAACAGTACAGATCCACAAGAATATAGAAGACTACAGACGACAGAATTTAACCCCAAAACCCTAAATCCATGTTTTCAGATAACAAAAAACCCAGAGCTATGACCGAAATTGGAGGACAACCTAACAGAATTGAAAAGAACACTAAGATAAAAGGAGATATAGTCTCTGAAGCAGATTTTAGAATTGACGGAAAACTTAATGGCAATTTAAAAACCTCAGGGAAGGTAGTCATTGGTAAAGATGGCTATATCCATGGGAAAGTAGAATGCCTAAATGCCGATATTGAAGGAAGCTTCAACGGAGAATTATTGGTATCCGAGCTTTTAACGCTAAAGTCATCGGCAGTAATCGAAGGCACGGTCTCTGTGGCCAAACTAGCAGTAGAACCCGGAGCTACCTTTAATGCTTCTTGTAATATGAAAGGCAAAGGTTCTTTAAGCACTTCTTCAGGAAGTAATGTTGGAACTGCAGCTTCTTCTTCAACCTCATCATATAAATCTTCTGTGGTAGGCAACAAAAATGAACCAGCAAAAGCCTCCTAAAGGAAGAAATCCGTTAAAGAACATCGCCATTTTATCTGGTATTGGAATTGAAATGGGTTTTATTATTTTTTTATCGGCCAAAGGAGGGATCTGGTTAGATGAACATTATCAAACAGAAAAACGCATTTTCACAGCCATTGCTACTATGATAGGGGTGGCTATTGCAATTTATGTGGTGTTACTTCAGCTTAAAAGAGTAAAGTATTAATGGCACTACCCAGACTGGTCACCTCATATGTCTTGTTTCTTACCGGTTCTCTGGGAATTCTATTATTGATCCATTTACAAGCACAATCTTATCTGAGTATTCCCAAATGGTCAGATATGCTTCTTTTATCCTATATCCTGAATTTTATTCTCGCATTGGCCATTTTTCTTACCCTGTTTGCCTTGCGAAAAAAACTCAAAAACCAAATTGGGTTTCTGTACATGGGCGGGAGTATGCTGAAATTCTTGATCTTCTTTCTCGTTTTTTATCCGGGATACAGGGCAGACGGAATTGTCTCTAAATCCGAATTTGCCGCTTTTTTTATTCCCTACCTTCTGTGTTTGATTTTTGAGACGGTTTACACCGCTAAAATGCTCAATACTTTAAAATAAATTTAAAGACCTCTTTATCCCTCTCAAAGGCCTTTAAAATAAACTTCTAATTGCTTTTTTCTTTTTATAAGAATGCCTTACATTTGCACCGATTTTTAGAGACCCGCATTTTAAAAGAATATGAGAAGCCTTTTTACGATTAAAGTTCTATTAATTTGTTCGATATTCCTGGGGTACAGCCTATCTGCTACTGCCAAAGAAGAAACCTCAGAGGGGACAAAAAAGGACTTGAAAACCGAGATCAAAGAGTATATAGATCATCACCTTAAAGATTCACACGATTTTTCTATTTTTTCATATACCGAAGACAGCGGAAAACACGTTTACATAGGACTTCCTTTACCTATTATCCTTTGGGACAATGGGATCCATGTTTTTTCCTCCTCTCAATTTCATCATGGCGAAACGCTTGCTCAGGCAGGGGGCAACTATTACGCCTTAGACCACGGGAAGATCTATAAAACGGATGCAGAAGGAACTATGACCTATGACGAAGAAGGTCATGCTACCAATCTAAAGCCGATCGACTTTTCTGTTACTAAGAATGTAGTGATGATGATCATTACAGGGCTTTTAATGCTTTGGTTATTTTCCAGTTTGGCACGGTCATATGCAAAAAATAATGGCGTACCAACCGGAGCCGGAAGATTCTTTGAACCTATAGTACTTTATATAAGAGACGATATTGCAAAGCCAACCATAGGAGAAAAGCGATATAGGAAATACATGCCATTTCTTTTAACTATTTTCTTTTTTATTTGGTTCCTGAATATGTTTGGACTTACTCCACTTGGGGTCAATGTTACTGGGAATATTGCAATCACTTTTGGCCTGGCCTTGTTGACGTTCCTAATCACAAATTTTACCGGAACAAAGGACTATTGGAAACATTTGGTAGATCCCCTGGGAAATGCCATGCCCTGGTACGGGAAATTACCTATATATATCATCCTGGTTCCGATAGAATTATTGGGACTGATCATTAAGCCTTTTGCGCTTTTGATTCGTTTGTATGCGAACATGCAGGCAGGACATATTGTATTGATGAGTCTTATTGGATTGATGTTCATCTTTAAAAGTTGGATTGGTAGTCCCTTGTCATTTTTTCTGGCTTTTGCCATCACATTGATAGAAATATTAGTAGCCCTGTTACAGGCGTATATCTTCACGATGTTATCTTCTCTTTATTTTGGCTTTGCCTCTGAAGAACACGATCATCATGAGGAGGAGCCGGAACTGGCTCATTTGTAATAGCCTTTTCTTCAAAAGGGAAGAGGTTAAATGTTGAATTTTAATTTTAAACTAGATAGAGTATGGAAATTCCAGTAATGGTAGGTGCAGGTTTAGTAGTAATTGGTGTTGGTATTGGTATTGGTAGAATCGGTGGTTCTGCTATGGATGCCATTGCCCGTCAGCCAGAGGCCTACGGAAAGATTCAAACAGCAATGCTAATTGTAGCGGCGCTTATTGAAGGTATTGGTTTTGCGGCCCTTTTTGCCGTCTAAATCTAACAATTAAAGGAAACGGCCATAACGGTTGGTTATGGCCCTCCTTTGTTTAAAATTAAATGCATAAAGATTTTATTTATGGATAAATTATTAAATGATTTTTCGTTCGGGTTATTCGTTTGGCAAACCCTGTTATTTGTACTATTACTTCTTTTGCTTTACAAATACGCATGGAAACCTATCCTCAATGCGGTAGATGATCGTGAAGAAGGGATCAAGAATGCACTGGCAGCTGCAGAGGACGCTAAAAAGGAAATGCAGAATGTTACTGCAGATAGCGAAAAGCTTTTAAAGGAGGCCCGTGGAGAACGCGAAGCCATGTTGAAAGAGGCTCGTGAATTACGAGAAAAAATGATGGCAAATGCCAAGGAACAGGCAAAGGTAGAAGGAGACAAGATGATCGCTCAGGCCAAAGCAACCATAGATGGCGAAAAGAAAGCTGCCGTGGCTGAGATCAAGAATCAGGTGGCTGATCTTTCTGTTCAGATCGCTGAAAAAGTATTAAAAGAACAATTGACCAATAAGGACAAGCAATTAAAATTGGTCGATGATATGTTAGGAGACCTAAAATTGAACTAACACCCTATGAACGAATCCAGAGCAGCAGCACGCTACGCAAAAGCGATCTTAAATTTTGCGGTTGAGAAGAAAAAGACAGACGTCTTAGAGGAGGATATGCGTTCCATAGTTGCAACTATGAGTGCAAGCAAAGACTTACGCGAAATGCTGGGAAGTCCGGTTTTAAAAGGAGAATTAAAGAAAAAGGCCCTCATGGCAATCTTTAAAGGGAGTCATGCGATCACAGAAGGCCTTATTGATCTTTTAATTCAAAATAGGAGGATCTCTTTATTGAATGAAGTGGCCTTAAAGTATATCATTCTAAACGAAGATCTAAAGGGTGAGGGTGCGGCCTTTGTTACAACAGCGGTCCCTTTATCTGGTGAATTGGAGAAAAAAGTGTTAAGCAAGGTATCTTCAATAACCGGGAATAAGATCACCATAAAAAATGAGATAGATAAAAGTATTGTTGGTGGTTTTATCCTAAGGGTAGGCGACCTGCAATACGACGCGAGCATCGCAAATAAATTGAATACGATCAAAAGAGAATTTACTAAAAGCATATAAATCTTAATTACGAAGTTAAAAAGGAGTAATCCTTTGCGCTTCGACATATATTTAATCATATGGCAGGAGTTAAAGCCGCTGAAGTATCGGCAATTTTAAAGAAACAATTATCGGGCTTTGAAGCTAAAGCAACCTTGGATGAAATAGGCACCGTTTTGCAGGTTGGTGATGGTATTGCCCGTGTTTATGGTCTTTCCAATGTACAATACGGAGAATTGGTTGAGCTTGAAGGAGGCCTTGAGGGTATTGTTCTAAACCTGGAAGAAGACAACGTTGGGGTGGTACTTCTTGGCCCGTCAAGAGGGGTCAAAGAAGGAACTACAGTAAAAAGAACACAGCGCATTGCTTCTATCAATGTAGGTGAAGGAATAGTTGGTCGTGTGGTTGACACCTTAGGAACTCCAATTGATGGGAAAGGACCTATTGCCGGTAAAACATATGAAATGCCATTGGAAAGAAAAGCACCTGGTGTGATCTTTCGTCAGCCGGTAAACGAGCCGCTTCAAACAGGAGTCAAGGCTATCGATGCTATGATCCCGATTGGTAGGGGACAACGGGAACTGGTAATTGGCGACCGTCAGACCGGGAAAACCACGGTATGTATTGATACGATCATCAACCAGAAGGAATTTTACGATGCAGGGGAACCTGTATATTGTATATATGTGGCCATTGGTCAAAAAGCTTCTACGGTAGCGAACATCGCAAAAACATTGGAAGACAAAGGCGCTCTAGCCTATACAACAATAGTTGCCGCCAACGCTTCAGATCCGGCTCCAATGCAGGTATATGCGCCCTTCGCAGGAGCTGCTGTCGGCGAATATTTTAGAGATTCAGGTCGTCCGGCTTTGATCATTTATGATGATTTATCCAAACAAGCCGTTGCCTACAGAGAAGTATCTTTATTGCTTAGACGTCCACCGGGAAGGGAAGCTTATCCGGGAGATGTGTTTTATCTTCACTCCAGACTCTTAGAGCGTGCTGCGAAAGTGATCGATGACGATGCCATAGCAAAGAACATGAATGACCTTCCGGATGTCTTAAAACCTATGGTAAAAGGTGGAGGCTCATTAACGGCCCTGCCAATTATTGAAACACAAGCTGGAGATGTTTCTGCTTATATTCCAACAAACGTGATCTCCATTACAGATGGTCAGATCTTCCTGGAGCAGGATTTATTCAACCAGGGCGTAAGACCAGCGATCAATGTGGGAATCTCGGTTTCCAGGGTAGGAGGAAATGCTCAGATCAAATCTATGAAGAAGGTAGCAGGGACGTTAAAGTTAGACCAGGCTCAGTTCCGGGAACTTGAAGCCTTTTCTAAATTCGGATCAGATCTTGACGCAGCTACACTTAACGTAATTGAAAAAGGACGTAGGAATGTTGAGATATTGAAGCAGGCACAAAACGATCCTTTTACTGTGGAAGATCAAGTTGCTATCATTTATGCCGGTTCTAAGAACCTATTGCGAGATGTTCCTGTGGAGAAAGTAAAAGATTTTGAAAGAGACTACCTTGAGTTTTTAAATGCAAAACACCGGGACGTTTTAGACACCCTAAAAGCAGGAAAACTAACCGATGAGGCAACAGATACCCTTACTTCGGTATGCCAGGATATGGTTAAGAAATATAAAAGCTAGATTACAGTAAAAAAACATGGCAAATCTTAAGGAAATAAGGAATAGAATAGCGTCGGTTTCATCAACCATGCAGATCACCAGCGCCATGAAGATGGTGTCTGCTGCAAAATTGAAAAAAGCACAAGATGCTATCACGGCCATGCGCCCTTATGCCAATAAGCTTACAGAACTTTTGCAAAATCTTAGCAGTAGCCTGGATGCGGATGCAGGCAGCGCATTTGCAGATGAACGTCCGGTAAAAAAGGTATTGGTTGTAACTATTACCTCTAATCGTGGTTTATGTGGCGCTTTTAATTCTAATGTGATTAAACAATGTATTTCTATAAAAGCTGATACTTACAAGGATAAGGAAGTGCATTTTTTGGCCATTGGGAAGAAAGGAAATGACTTGTTGAGAAAAAAGAATATGGTAATTGCTAATCACAGTAAGGTATATGATGACCTAACTTTTGACAATGTAGCTGACATTGCAGAAGAAATGATGAGTTACTTTGCAGATGGGTCCTATGATCATATTGTACTAGTGTATAATAAATTTAAGAATGCGGCTACGCAGATCTTGATGACCGAACAATTTCTGCCAATTGTGGCGTCCCAATCAGAATCTTCGACGGTCATGGATTATATCTTTGAACCAGAAAAGGAGAAGATTGTTATGGAACTGATCCCAAAATCTTTAAAGACCCAGTTGTACAAGGCAATACGCGATTCTTATGCCAGTGAGCACGGCGCTCGTATGACAGCCATGCACAAGGCAACAGACAACGCTACTGAACTTAGGGACCAATTAAAACTAAAGTATAATAAAGCACGCCAGGCTGCTATAACCAACGAAATCCTTGAGATTGTTGGCGGGGCAGAAGCTCTTAATAATTAAGCGTTTTATTGAAACAGGCATTAAGAAAACCCTGACCACGGTCGGGGTTTTTTATTTAAAGTTGTGGAATGTGTATTTTTGGCACTACTATTGGATGATATTAAAAAGATATCTATAACATGAGAAAAATACCTGTATTAACTGTCGTAATATTATTTGGTCTGTTTGGCTGTTCTTCCCAAAAGAAATTGGTCAGGGAGGCGCCTTTTACGATTAAAGATCCAAGTTGCCAGGACTATGCAGCCGGCAGGGAGGAAAGTGGTTCGGGATTTACTCTTATACTGCCAATTGCGGATAATGTTGGAGAAGTAACGTTTGAAGAAATTTATTTTAGGGGGCATATTATGAAGCCTTCTGTGGTACAAAATGAAAAGGGCTACGAATTGGTTTGTAAGCATAAGAATGAGAGTCCGGAAGAAAAGCCAGACATAGTAATGCATGCAGATCCTAGAGAAGAAATAGGTAACCAACCCCCGTCACTAACAAAATCTGATCAGAAAGAATTCCCTTTTGAACTGGAAAAGGACGAAGTAGTGATCAGCTACCGGGAAAAAGGGAAGAATAGGTTGTTATTTTATAAATTTAAAGGAGTGAAAGAAAAACCTCCATTACTGTATCGCTCACTTCCAAAAAACTAACTTTGTTAGCAGGCTTTAAATACCTAATTTTAAGCCTTACCTAACAACACACGGTTGAGTCTGTTTCAAAAACTATTTAAGCAAACATTTATTTATGGGCTGGCCACAGTCTTGCCCAGAATGTTGTCGTTTATTTTAGTGCCACTTTACACCAAAGTAATGCCTCCAGGCTCTTATGGAGAAGTGACCCTTATTTTTGCATGGTTTGCGATCTTCAATGTGATCCTGGCCTATGGTATGGAAACGGCCTTTTTTAGATATTACAACAGTGAAAATAATAGAACCAAGGTTTTATCTACTTCTCTAATTTCACTTGGCGCTACAACTTTCGTCTTTACCCTGGTTGCTTTACTTTTTCAAAACAAAGTTGCGTTACTGTTAAACATAGACCAACAGTATATTCAATATGTCATCTACATTTTAGCACTCGATGCACTTGCTATTGTCCCTTTTGCATGGTTGCGGGCCAGACAGAAACCCACGCGATATGCCGTCATAAAAATTGTAAATGTAGCAGTGAATTTAGGGTTAAATGTTTTCTTTTTATTGCTACTTCCTAATTTGGTTCAGGAAAATCCTGATAGCATCTTTCAAACTATCTATATAGCAGATTTCCAAATTTCCTATATTTTTATCTCCAACCTAATAGCCAGTGGACTTACCCTTCTTCTAATGGTGAAAAGTTACATTCTACCTTCCTATTCCTTCGATAAATCTCTATGGTCACAAATGGTCAGATATGGTCTCCCGGTTATGATCGCTGGCATTGCATTTACCATAAATGAAGTGTTCGACCGAATCATGTTATCTGAACTCTTGCCTGCTGCCATTGCGAAGAGCGAGATAGGGAAGTACTCTGCCTGTTACAAGATAGCCTTGTTTATGACGCTCTTTGCCACTGCATTCCGCCTGGGAATAGAACCCTTTTTCTTCAGTCATTCCAAATCGGAAAATCCCCAGAAGGCCTATGCTCAGATCACGAATTATTTTGTGGTTTTAGGAAGCGTAATTTTACTGGCCGTAGTTGTTTTTGCGGATCTTTTAAAAAAATTGATTGTTTTAAATTCGGATTATTGGGAGGCCATGCCCGTTGTACCTATTATTATCCTGGCTAGTTTTTGCCTTGGGATCTATCACAATTTATCCGTTTGGTATAAAGTAACAGACAGAACCAGATTTGGGGCCTATATTTCAATTGTAGGAGCGTTGATCACCATTGGGATCAACTACTTCTTTATACCCACTATTGGGTACTATGCCTCAGCCTATGCTACCCTGGCGGCATATGCCAGCATGATGATTTTGTCTTATTATTTTGGAAGGAAGTATTATCCCATACCTTATAATCTACGAAAAATTGGATTTTATATGGGAATTTCAATAGTATTCTCAGCCTTATCTTTTTATGTTTTTAAAGGAAACATCTTCATTGGGTCATCCCTTCTTTTAGTATTTTTACTGTTGGTTTATAAAATGGAATTTAACCTTCTAAAACGAATATTTGTAAAGAATGAAGATTAAGATCATTAACATATCGAATCATGCGTTACCCCACTATGAGACCAATGCCTCTGCAGGAATGGATCTACGCGCTTATCTAAATACCCCGGTGACACTCAAACCACTTGAACGAACGATCATTAAAACAGGTTTGTTTCTGGAATTACCCGTGGGCTATGAGGCCCAGATACGTCCAAGAAGTGGCTTGGCAGCTAAAAAAGGCATAACTGTGCTAAATACGCCCGGGACCATAGATGCAGATTACCGCGGTGAGATTGGCGTGATTCTTGTTAATCTATCGCAAGATCCCTTTGTTGTTAATGATGGAGAACGAATTGCCCAAATGGTGATCGCGAGTCATGAGAGGGCAGAATGGCATGAGGTAAAAGAATTATCCCAAACAACTAGAGGAGAGGGAGGCTTTGGCAGTACCGGCACCCAGTAGTTTGTTGATGTGCGCCTGTCTAAAAATTACAGTTACACGTTTTTATTTATGAGATCGTTGCATTACATAGCGATTATTTTTTTGGTGTCCATAATGGTGCCAGGAAGTTTACTTTCCCAAGAAGAAGAAAGTGCTGCCATTTCATTAGAGGACAATACAGATGTCTTTCAGGAATTGTTCTTTGAGGCGTTGAAGCAAAAAGGGATCGAGAATTATGGCAAGGCTATAAATGCGCTTTTAAAATGCAAACAATTAGAAACTAATAATGATGTTATAGATCATGAATTAGCCAAGATGTACCAATTAAACAATCAATTGGTCTTGGCAGAGGAGTACGCCCGTGAGGCAATTATAAGTAAGCCAGCCAATCTATGGTACCTGAATACTCTGGTAGAGATCCGGGAACTTCAGGGAACCGATCTAAAAGGAATAAAAGAACAGCTCCCCTATAGTAATGTGCAATTAAAAGAAAATCTGGCACGGATCTACTTTGAAAAAAAAAGATATGACATTGCCAGAGATGTCCTAAAAGATCTGCGCTCCAGCAAGTTTACGCGTGAACTTATCGGTAAGATCCAGGATTCAACAAAGCAGGAAAATCCTGTTAGTGAAGAATTGCCGGGCATTGAAAATATTAAAGAGGAAAACCCCGTTAAGGTATTAACCAAAGAACTCAATTCGCTTTCTGAGAAAGGAGAAGTTGATCTTTTAAACCAGAAAGCGGAAGAGGCCATTGAAACATATCCTGCCCAACCTTTTTTTTACTATGCCAAAGGGGCAGCCTTAAATGATTTGAGGGAATATAAGGAGGCTGTAGAGATTTTAATGGTGGGATTGGATTTTGTTTTTGACAATGATGAATTATTAAATAAATTCTATGGTGAATTGGCCATAGCCCATACCGCCCTGGGAGAGACAACAAAGGCAAATACGTATCTTAGCAAAATAAAGAATGGCTCATAAGATGAAGGTGAAGAAGAGGATATTAGGTAATGGATGGGTGTTTATTGGGCTCCTGCTATTCCTGGTTAGCTCCTGTAAATCTGCTAAGATATTATCGGACAAAACCTTAGATGCCAACCTTTCGGCTAAAACTATCATTAAGAATCATTACAGAAATTCTGTCAATTTCAAAACGCTCACTAGCAAACTCAGGATAGAGTTTTCAGATGGTGCGTCTAGTCAAAGTCTGGGAGTGAGCCTGAGAATGGAAAAAGATAAGACCATTTGGCTGAGCGGCCCTTTAGGTGTTGTAAAAGCTATGATAACACCAGACAGGGTTTCCTTTTATAATAAATTAGAGAATAATTACTTCGACGGTAGTTTTGAGTACCTGAGTCAATTATTAGGAACCGACCTGGATTTTACGAAAGTGCAAAATCTTCTGCTAGGGGAAGCTTTGTTTGATCTGAGGGACGAACGCTATGATGTTTCACTCAACACAACCTCTTACGAATTAAAGCCACGTACTTCTTACGAACTTTTTAAGACACTTTTTCAAATAGACCCCGGAAATTTTAAGTTGGCTTCACAGCAAATTTCACAACCCTTGAAAAAACGACTGTTGGAGATCCGCTACAAGGATTATCAGCAAAAAAACAATAAGCTAATACCAAATAACGTAGGGATAGTAGCTATAGACAATAATCAGCGAAATGTAATTGATATTGAATTCCGAAATGTTGAATTCAATGCAAAAATTAGTTTTCCCTTCAAGATCCCAAATGGATATGATAAGATTGTGTTGAATTAATATGAGAGCATTCTTTGTATATCGGATTTTACTACTGGGTATTTTTATATCCTTTGCCGGCACTACATTACAGGCACAAACCAATGAACAAAAGGCCCTTGAAGCAAAAAGGGAGCAACTTCAAAAGGAAATCTCCGAAATGAATCGTTTGCTGTTCGCAGAACGGAAACAAAAAGGGACCGTTTTGGATCAGATGGAGCTGCTAGATCAGAAAATAAATGTAAGACAGCAGTTGATCCGTGTTACAAATCAACAATCCAATTTACTGAGTAGACAGATCAATGCCAATATTAGAAATATTGCGAAACTCAGGGAGGATCTGGAGATTTTGAAGGAAGAATACGCCAATATGATTCGTAAGTCTTACCAGAACAGATCTCAACAAAGCAGATTGATGTTCCTTATGTCTTCTCAAAATTTTTATCAAGCTTTTAAAAGGTTACAGTATTTAAAGCAGTATACCCAATACAGAAAGCAACAAGGTGTTCAAATTGCATCTAAAACCGAAGATCTTATTACACTAAACAATGATCTTACCATGCAACGCAAAGAGAAGGAATCGCTTATATCGGAAAACAAAGCAGCCAGGAAAGAATTATTTGAAGAGATCACTGACCAGAAAGGCCTTCTGAGTACGATCAGAAAAAATGAAAGCAATTACGCCATCGCCATTAACAAAAAGAAGGCTGAAGCAAAGAAAATAGATGAACAAATAGAGCGCCTCATCAGAAGTGCAATAGCCGCATCTAATAAGAAAGCAGGCAATACAGGGAACAGCAGCACTTTTATCCTTACACCCGAAGCAGCGCTGGTAGCAACTAATTTTTCGGCTAATAAAGGCCGACTAATATGGCCGGTAGAAAAAGGGATAAAAAGACAAGGATTTGGTATTTATAGCGATGCCGTTTATCCCGGGATTAAGCACCAGAATAATGGAGTGATCATTGCCACGGACAAAGGGGCTAGGGCAAGGGCTGTTTTTGAAGGGGAAGTGATCGCTATCCTGGCGGTGCCCGGAGGTGGTAAAGGAGTGCAGGTAAAGCATGGGAATTATATCAGTACATATTACAACCTCGCAGATCTTTACGTAAAAAAAGGTGATAAAGTAGTGGCCAAAGAAGAGCTCGGCGAGATTTATACTAATAGATTGAACGGGCTAACCCAATTGAAATTCTATTTGTACAGAGATGCAACACGACTTAATCCCGAAGAATGGATCTATCAACTCTAAAAATCTGAATTATGAGTGCAATTACGGATATTAAAGGAAGTTTTACGCTGCATAACGGGGTAAAAATGCCCTATTTTGGATTGGGAGTTTACTTGTCCAAAGACGGCAGTGAAGTAATAAACGCCGTAAAATGGGCTATCCAATCCGGATATAGGCATATAGACACTGCCGCTATTTATAACAATGAAGAAGGCGTAGGTGAAGGAATCAAGGCCAGCGGAATTCCTAGGGAAGACATATTTCTGGTAAGCAAGGTCTGGAATTCAGAACAGGGCTACGACAGTACTATGGAAGCCTTTGAGACAAGCTTACAAAAATTGAATACTGAGTATCTGGATCTATACCTTATTCATTGGCCGGTAAAAGGTAAATACAAGGAAACATGGAAAGCATTGGAGGAATTATATCGACAAAAACGTATCAGAGCAATAGGGGTAAGTAATTTTCTTCAACATCATTTGGAAGATCTCTTAACAGAAGCATCTATTGTGCCTATGGTAAACCAAATGGAGTTTCATCCCTATTTAGTACAACAAGGCCTGCTCGATTTTTGTAAATCCAACAAAATTCAATACGAAGCATGGTCACCGCTTATGCAAGGCAAGATCTTTGAAATGGATGTTTTTAAAGAAATGGCAGGTAAATACAAGAAGACCATTGCACAAATTGTATTGCGGTGGGACCTTCAGAAAGGAGTGGTAACTATTCCGAAATCATCTAAAAGACAACGCATCATTGATAATGCCGCTATATTTGATTTTTCAATTTCAAAAGAAGATATGGCTGTATTGGACAAGTTGGATAAAGGGAAACGTTTTGGCCCTGATCCGGACAACTTTGATCTCTAATTCCAGATAAAGAATTTTTTTGGCACGCTATTTTTTCTGTGTAAAAAGGGCCTTTAGTTCTGTTGCATCATCGGGTTTCATTTTCCCTGCCAACACCAGACTAAGTTGTTTTCTTCTCAAGGCGCCTTCAAAACGTGTTTTTTCTAAGGCAGTCTCCGGAATAATAGGAGGTATCGCAGTTGGTTTTCCTGTTTCATCTACGGCCACAAAGGTGTAAATAGCCTCATTGGCCTTCGTTCTCTCCCCACTTAAACGATCTTCCATCCAAACATCTATATACACCTCCATAGACGTCCTGAAAGTTCTTGAAATGGCTGCTTCAAGGGTAACGACACTCCCCAGGGGAACAGATCTGTTAAAAGCGACATGATTTACCGAAGCAGTTACCGTTATACGCCTGCTGTGTCTTCTGGCGGCAATACTGGCAGCCCTATCCATCCTGGCAAGTAATTCACCACCAAAAAGATTATTCAACGGATTAGTTTCACTTGGAAGGACCAGATCGGTCATAATGGTTCTGGAATCGTTGGGAGTTTTCGGCTTCATAGTAACTAATTTCGGCAAAGATACGAGGTATAAAAGGGCAGATAAAAGGAAAGTGAGTTATTTTACAGAGAGAAGCCAGGCATCACGAGACTCTGTTAACCTAATTTGTTTTAGGGCTTCCAACGCTTGTTTTGGTTTTTCAAAACTATCAAACGCCACCTGGTATAAGCCAAATTTGTTTTGACCTACTAAAAAGGCATCAAATCCCTTGTTGCGGAGTTGTTTGATCTTCCTGTCGGCATTGTTTCTTTCCCGGAAAGCTCCGGCAATGATATGATGTCTTTTCGTCACTTTTTTGGTTACATCAACTCTAAAGACAGGCAATTCCACGGGCTTGGTGTCGAAAAAGGTTGCTTCCTGAATACTATTTGAAATGATTTCCTGTGCTTTTTCCTGAGATACTAACTCATTGGTTATGGCCTTATCGTAGGTTCGATATCCTGTAAATCCTGCTGAAAGAGCCAAAAGCACAATTGCAGCATACTTAAGAAGAGGACGAAATTCATTCTTTTTTTGCGCCTCAGGGGTAATGATAAAAGGCACTTTTTCTTCCAGAACTTCCACTTCTTCTTTTAGGACCTCACGTAGAATTGGAGTTGAGACAAAGGAACTCAAACCAAATGAGGAGGTTAAAAAGTTGGTCTGCTTTGTGGGTTGGAAGATCAGCTTCCCTTCTTTTGTAGGCTTAAAGCTTCCTATATTCTGCAGGATAAGGGTTTCTCCTTTTTTTAATTGTTTCCCCCATTCTTTTACAGTTTTAGCCATTTTTTCCTGTACATCTTCATAAGATATCTTTTCAGCTTCAGCAATGTAGGAAATTAGCAGGCCGTCATTAGATTGTAACTGACGGTTAAAGGACAGCACCTTGGAGGGAGGATAAAAGGTATGCCCTGTTTTGTCTATAAAAGCCGATTTTACATGGGTAAGGAAGGCTCCAAATTCGGGTACGACCACGCAATTATACCTGTATAGTAATTCTTCGATGTAGGCAGCGGTGCTCATAAAGACAAAGATGGAAAAAAATAGAGCCGCTTCAAAATGGCAAATTACTTTTTATTAACAATGGTTTTTCTGTATTTTGTGAATAAGATGAACAGATGATGATGGAGGAGTTAATATCAGCCCTGAGATTACAGTGTATACCAAATATTGGGGACATTTCGTCGAGGAAACTAATCGCTTACTGTGGGGGCCCCACAGCCGTTTTTAAAGAAAAGAAAGAAGCACTACTCAAAATAGGAGGGATAGGCACAAAGATCATAGAAGGTCTTTATGACTCCAGGTATCTCAAAGCTGCGGAGAATGAGTACGCTTTTATAAAGGAACACAGTATTGAGTATGTTTATTTTGAAGACAAGAACTACCCAAAATTTCTACGTCACTGCCAAGATGCTCCTTTGATCCTATTTCAAAAAGGGGCAATCAACATAACGGACAGGAAGATCATAAGTATTGTGGGTACCCGCAATATAACACCTTATGGCCGGCAATTTTGTGAGCAATTTATAGAGGAACTTGCCCCATTAGATCCTGTAATTGTAAGTGGATTTGCCTATGGGGTTGATATTTGTATCCAAAAAGCGGCAAATGCACTTGGACTCCAAACAATTGGGTGCCTGGCGCATGGGCTGAATCAGATCTACCCCAGAGCCCATAGGAAGTATTGCGCGCCAATAGAAAAAAATGGAGGCTTTTTAACGGAGTTCTGGAGTACCAGTAAGCCAGACCGCGAGAATTTCTTACGAAGAAATCGGATAATTGCGGGGATTAGCGAAGCCACCATAGTTATTGAATCTGCCGAAAAAGGAGGTAGTTTGGTAACGGCAGATATTGCAAATAGTTACAACAGGGATGTTTTTGCCGTCCCGGGCAGGCCCAAAGATCCTTTTAGTGCGGGCACCAATACCTTAATCAAACAGCAAAAGGCACATCTGCTAACCTCGGCAGCAGATCTTGTCTATCACCTTAATTGGGATCTGCAAAAGAAGCTCACAAATCCAATACAAAAACAATTATTTGTAGAATTGGATGAGACTGAACATTCTATTTATTCATTCTTACAACAAGAGGGGAAACAATTTCTAGATGATATCGCAATGGGTAGCCATCTTCCAATTTTTAAAACGGCATCTACCCTTTTATCCATGGAATTGAAAGGTCTGGTTAGACCATTACCTGGAAAACAGTTCGAAGCTATCTAAGAGAATACCAACTAACCGGTTTGAAAATATGCAAATAGAACCTTTTGCTTTAGGGGAATGTGTCATTGAACGGTTACAGTTAAACTTAGGACGGGGTATTTGATATTTTAAAAAAGGGAAATAAATTCATAAACCAACCCTTTAGTTGGTAATTAAAAATTGCTAATAGCCAAGTTTGGTGCGTACCCTTTGTAGCACATCATCTGCCACCACTTGTGCTTTTTGGGCACCCAAATGCAGTAATTCGTCTATCTCAGATACATTATTCATATAATATTGAAACTTTTCCCGGGCTTCACCAAAAGTGGAAAGAAGACATTCATATAACTCCTGTTTAGCATGACCATACCCATAGTTTCCTTGAAGGTACTTTCCCCTCATTTCGGCAGTACTCGCTTTGGATGCTAAGATTGAATACAAGGCATAGACCGTATCGGAGTCCGGATCCTTGGGTTCTTCCATAGATGTGCTATCTGTTAAAATACCCATGATCTGTTTTCTCAGCAACTTGTCAGTTTGGAAGATATTGATGAGGTTACCCTTACTTTTACTCATTTTTTCACCATCTGTCCCAGGAATGTACATAGTTTGTTTTTGAACCTGAGCTTCCGGCAGCACGAAGGTTTCGCCCAATTGTGCATGGAATCTGGAGGCCACATCCCGGGTCATTTCCAAATGTTGAAGCTGATCTTTTCCAACAGGAACAATATTGGCGTCGTATAATAAGATGTCTGCCGCCATTAACATAGGATATGAAAATAGCCCCGCATTCACATCTTCTAGTCGGTCTGCCTTATCCTTAAAGGAATGGGCTAGCGTTAATCGTTGATAAGGGAAAAAGCAACTGAGATACCAGGTAAGTTCGGTGACCTGTGGCACATCACTCTGTCTATAAAAAACTGTTTTATTCACATCGAGACCGAAGGCCAGCCAGGTAGCGGCTGTTGCGTAGGTATTGTTTCGCAATTCTTCCCCATTTTTAATTTGGGTAAGAGAATGCATATCTGCAATAAACAAAAAGGATTCATTGCTGGGATCTTCTGCCATTTTAATCGCCGGAATGATGGCCCCCAAAATATTCCCAAGATGCGGGGTACCTGTACTTTGAATACCTGTTAAAATTCTTGCCATGGGCCATTCTTTAAAGAATGACAAAAGTAAAAGAAATACTAAAACCCTGCTAAAATTGTTATTTTTGATTTTATGCGCACTTTTTTCCGAAGAACTGGCCAGTTGCTATATCGTGTTTGGTTCTATATATTGGTTGCGATCCCTATTATTTTATTTTCTCCCCTTTTAATTCTTCTTTCTATTTCAGAGAAGACCTACCCGCAATTCTTTTGGCTGGCGAGAAATATTTGGGCCCGAATGATTTTATACGGAATGGGATGTATTCCGAAGATCACATGGCAAGAAAACATGGAAAGAGGTAAGAGTTATGTGCTGGTTGCCAATCATACAAGTATGATCGATATTATGCTGATGCTTTGGGTTAGTAAAAATCCTTTTGTTTTTATAGGTAAGAAGGAGTTAATGAATATACCGGTCTTTGGATTCTTCTATAAACGGGTGTGCATTTTAGTTGATCGGGGAGATAGCAAAAGCAGGATGGCAGTCTACCGCAAGGCACAAAGAAGGCTCAATCAGGGATTGAGTATCTGTATATTTCCCGAAGGGGGTGTACCTCCCGAAGAGGTAGTCCTAGACACCTTTAAAGATGGCGCTTTTAAAATGGCTATTGCTCATAAAATACCGATCGTTCCTATGGTGTTTTATGATAACAAAAAAAGATTTTCTTATACAATTTACAGTGGAGGACCTGGAATTTTAAGAGTGAAAGTTCATTTATTTATAAGAACTGATAACGTAATGGAAAATCGAAAAGGAGAACTTAGAGATAGGGTTAGGGCTTTAATATTGAAGGATATACAAGAAGATGCATAGATCAATTCTTATATACCAAAGAGTATAATAAACGCCCTGCAATAGAAGCAGGGCGTTTAAGGAGTTACTGCAAATACAGTAACCAACCTAACCAACATCTTAAAACTTAAAGTTCAAGCCAGAATATACCCCCATTGAAAAGGGCTGAAAATTACCAGCTGCCTCTGAAAAGGTGTTAAGCTGGTATTTAAACATTGGCTCCAAACTAAGCTGAAGTGTATTGTTTAATTGATAGGAAATGCCTATTCCAAAATTGGTGCTCACATTAAGATCATTCAGATTGTTGGCCTCTCCCATTTCAGTTGCGATGCCATCAGATTCTAGTATTACGGAATTATTGACTAGGAATAAAGAACTTACACCACCAATAACATTTACGCCTAACTTTTTATCGAGAATTTGGTATGTAAGCTCCAAAGGCACTTCAAAATAACCAAATTCCTGTATCATCTTACCATTGAGAGATGGATCTGGTCCGGAGACATCCTGTGCATTTTCTGAAGCTATCTTTCCACTCCTGGTATTACTACGCACTACTAGATTTTTTGAGCTTAAGGAGTAATCTATATTATTAATAATTCCATTGGTGGCTCCATTTATGGAAGAGGAAAAGGAAACATCCCTGGTGTCATATCCAAAGTCGACCTTATGAACTCCAGATCGCAATCTCACTTTCTTACTAATATCATAGGTAACGGCAAGGCCATAGCTCAAATTAACATTCCCGGATTTGGCATTGTTCTGAAAGCTGGAATGAATTGGCGACCCTTGTGATAAGGAACTAAAGAAGACCGGAGCTACTCGAGGGCCAACTGACCATTTGTTTCCGGTGATATCCTGTTCAGTTTTCTCTTCCTGAGCAGCAATAGCATCAAAGATGGAGGTTTTATTGTCATTTTTTACTTCTTTTTCGATAGTTGGGTCTTGCTTTTTTTGTTCTGAAACAGAAGTTTTTGCAAATGATTCAGCGTTTCCGTATGAACTTATATCTTCTGGGGTTTTTTCAGTATTCTCAGCTTGCTTCACAACTGAGCTTACTTCGTTTTGAGCTAAGTCATCGGTTAATTGAGGAATATTATTATTCCCATTTTCTCCGGTTTCAATAGTATTTACTTTTTTATTATCCAATGGGGTAACATTGGCTAATACAACACCATTTTCCTTAGGAGTTTCTCGTTCCGACTTCTTGGCCATAATATTCCCATCTGTACTTCTTTCGTTCTTGGGATAGCTCTCATTTACATCTTTTTCAGATGCTATGATTATTGTGTTCTCCGCTTCTGTACTTTCTAACGCTTTTGTCTCTCCCGGGTTTTCTCTACCAATCTTTATATCCGTAGATTCATCAACATTAGCAGGAGCCTGTGTATTGGTAATTATTTCATTAGAAGAGGGCAGTTCTTCTTTTGGGAGAAAGAGAAATATACCAATAATAAGTACGGCAGCCACCCCGCCCAATTGCCACCAAATAGGTAGAATTCGCCGTTTTTTGTGCTTTTTATCTAAGGAAGCTGCAATATTGTCCCACACATGCTCTTCTGGCAATTGGCTATAATCCCCGAGCTTTTCCTGGAATATTTTTTCTATGTTCTTTTTTTTCATGCCTATTGAATTAAGCAATATTTATGTTTTCGTTCTTTAATTTCTCTTTCAAGATTTTCTTTGCTCTGGACAAATTAGATTTTGAGGTTCCCTGTGTAGTACCTAAAAGCTCACTTATCTCTTTATGTGTGTATCCATCCAGAACATATAAATTGAAAGTAAGGCGATATTTAGGGGGCAATTCCTGCACGTATTGCAGTAGTGTTGAGAGTTGAATGTCTGGATATTCATAGTCAACTTCCTGCTCCTCCTCCAAATTATCTGTAACAAGGCTCAAATACTGATCTTTGCGATATTTTTGAAGTACAGTGTTTACGGTGATCCGTTTGATCCAGCCTTCAAATGAACCTTTGAATTTAAACTGCCCTATCTTGTCAAAAATGGTCAAAAAGCTGTCATGCAGATTATCTTCTGCTTCTGTCTTGTTGCGGGAATATTTAAGGCATAACCCAAAAAGAACACTGGCATATTTTCGATAAAGTTGCTCTTGTGCCTTTCTATCTCCCTTTTTACAATGTTGAATGAGTTTTTCTAGACTCAAAATGTTGATCAGATTTCGTTCTTTACTCCTATAAAGATCATCAATTTACTGGCACTTCTATCTCAATAAACTGATCTACTCCATTTTCATCTACTCCATTCCAAAACTTAAATAAATAGGTTTCGTCATACAGGCAGATAAAATCGAAGGAAGTTTCCAGTTCTTCCGCGGCCTGTGTACACGTTTCTTCATAGAATTCTGAACCAATTGCCACTACATTACGGGTGGTAGTTGCTTCTTTTGTAATATCGAAGCCTTCAAAGAAAAAGCAACCGCTGGGACGCACGTATGTAACCCTGATCTCATAGGTCTCATTAAGGTCGAATGATTCCGGAAGGTCTGCACTTACGATCTGTAAGGATACAAAGCGAAAATTTACACTGTCATCTTCAAGCTTGCAAGATTGAAAGATCAAAACAAGAAAACAAAGAAGAATAGGTATAGATCTCTTAAAGCTCATCTCAATATTGTTTCTCTTAAGATGAAAATAAAAAGGAAAGGTTGCTTTTAAAGCAATGAAGAATGATCTAGCCTTTAAGGGCTGTAATAGCCTCTTTTATTTTGCCTTCTAATTCCTCAGATAGTTCAGGATTGTCCTTTAGCAACACTTTAACTGCATCTCTGCCCTGTCCAAGTTTGGTATCTCCATAGCTAAACCAGGAACCACTCTTTTTAATGATCTCGAATTCTACTCCCAGATCCAGGATCTCTCCTAATTTGGAGATCCCTTCCCCGTACATAATATCAAATTCGGCCATTTTAAAAGGAGGAGCAACTTTGTTTTTCACCACTTTTACACGGGTTTTATTCCCTAGTACTGCTCCATCTGTATTTTTTATTTGGGTAGACCTTCTAATATCTAATCGAACGGAAGCATAGAACTTCAGCGCATTACCACCGGTGGTTGTTTCCGGATTTCCAAACATGATCCCGATCTTTTCCCGTAGCTGGTTGATAAAGATTACTGTACAATGTGTCTTACTTATGGAAGCGGTAAGTTTTCTTAGGGCCTGAGACATTAAACGGGCATGTAAACCCATTTTAGAATCTCCCATTTCCCCTTCGATCTCACTTTTTGGAGTTAAGGCAGCCACGGAATCTATGACAACAATATCTATAGCACCAGAACGGATGAGGTTATCAGCAATTTCCAATGCCTGCTCTCCATGATCGGGCTGTGAAATTATTAAGTTGTCTATATCCACTCCCAATTTTTGGGCATAAAATCTATCAAAGGCATGTTCTGCATCAATAAACGCTGCAATACCACCATTTTTTTGAGCTTCTGCCATAGCGTGCAAAGTAAGTGTGGTTTTCCCGGAAGATTCAGGTCCGTAAATCTCTACCACTCTTCCTCTTGGATAACCGCCTACTCCTAAAGCTATATCTAGCCCCAATGATCCCGAAGGAATCACTTCAACATCGGCTACTACTGAGTCTCCCATCTTCATTACAGCCCCTTTCCCATAGGTCTTATCCAATTTATCAAGGGTTAATTTCAGGGCTTTTAACTTTGCTTCTTTCTCATTACTCATGTCTTCTGTGTCTTTATTTTAAGGGTGACTAAATTACCATTTCTTTTCGCATAACACAACGGCAAAAGCAACCTTTTTACATTTATCTCATCCTACTTATAAACATTTTTAATTGTTGTTCACTTTACTGGTAACACCTCTATGGAAAAGAAAATTTCCTTAAAGTGATCCTTAAGAGCCCTGTATTTCGGGGCTCTTTTTATTTAAAAACTACTGAAAATCCGTACTTTTGTATTATAAATTTCATTCACCTTAATCACGGTATAGCATGCAACTGTACAATACATTAAGTGCGAAAGAAAGGGAAGCCCTCATTGAGGAGGCCGGAAAAGAGCGCCTCACTATCTCCTTTTATAAGTACGCACACATTGGGAATACACAAATCCTCAGGAACCATCTTTTTCTCGAATGGGATGCACTCGAGGTCCTGGGCAGAATCTATATAGCCCATGAAGGGATCAACGCACAACTTTCAGTTCCTGCAGAGAATTTTGAACTCTTTAAGGCACAGCTAGACAGTATTTCATTTCTGGAGAACGTTCGCCTTAACATTGCCATAGCACAAGACAACAAATCTTTTCTCAAACTAAAGGTAAAGGTGCGAAAGAAGATAGTTGCGGACGGTCTTAATGATAAAACCTTCGATGTCACCAATAAAGGCATTCACGTTGGTGCCGAAACCTTTAATGAACTTATAGAAGATCCGGATACAATTCTGGTAGATATGAGAAACCATTATGAAAGTGAGATCGGCCATTTTAAAAATGCTATCACACCAGACGTAGATACGTTTAGGGATTCATTAGATATCATAGAAAAAGATCTTTCTGACTTCAAAGAAGATAAAAAACTGGTGATGTACTGTACTGGGGGTATCCGGTGTGAAAAAGCAAGTGCATATTACAAGCATAAGGGGTTTAAGAAGGTGTACCAGTTAGAAGGAGGGATTATTGATTATGCCAGACAGGTAAAATCAAAAGGTCTGGAGAATAAATTCCTGGGGAAAAACTTTGTTTTTGATCATCGCAGGGGCGAACGTATTACCGAGGATGTAATTGCGCATTGTCATCAATGTGGTGAAGCATGCGATACTCACGTTAATTGTGCCAATGAAGCATGCCATTTACTATTTATCCAATGCGATACCTGTGCAGAGAAAATGGACCAATGTTGTTCCGATCAGTGTAAAGAAATACATTCCTTACCAGAAGAAGAGCAGAAAAAATTACGTAAAGGAAAGACAGATAGCAATAAGATATTCAAAAAAGGCAGATCGAACGTCCTTACGTATAAAAAGTCCCCTTCGCTCACGGAAACAGGCATTTTTAGTTCACTTTAATAAAGTAGAATCTTTACCTGTAATAAATATTCATGACCGCTTTTTGGACAAAAAATAACTTTTTTATGTTCAAATCATGTTAAAA
>NZ_CAMYKH010000008.1:62522-67758 GCF_947258935.1 uncultured Muriicola sp. | reverse complement strand
TTTTGATCCTTGAGGATGATGAACAAACGGGGATAGGCGAATGTGCCATGTTCAGGGGTCTTAGTATGGATGATGTAGCTGAGTATGAAACACAATTACAATGGGTATGCGATCATATAGATAGGGGGATAGAGTTCCTATTATCTACTCTTGTCATGTTCCCTAGTATTCAATTTGGACTAGAACAGGCATTTAGATCGCTTGCTTCCCAGGGTCCATTCATTTTATTCCCTTCAGAATTTACAAAACGGGGTAAACCTATTTCTATCAATGGACTGATCTGGATGGGAAATAAGGCCTTTATGGAGGAACAGATACACCAGCGAATTAAAGACGGTTTTACGTGCATTAAATTAAAGATTGGGGCACTCGATTTTGATACGGAACTGGCTCTTTTAAAGAGTATACGGGAACGATTTACCTCAGATGAGATAGAACTGAGAGTAGATGCCAATGGAGCATTTGGGAAAGAAGATGTATTTCTTAAGTTGGAAGAACTTTCAAGGCTAGATCTCCATTCCATTGAGCAACCTATAAAACCAGGTAATCTGGCCTTAATGAAAGAAGTATGTGCTTCCGGGTTTCTGGATATTGCACTAGACGAAGAATTAATTGGGGTAATCGATGAAACAAATAGACGAGAATTGCTACAAATAGTAGCTCCTCAGTTTATTATACTAAAACCAAGTTTGATAGGAGGGTATGGAGGTAGTATGGAATGGATTACTTTAGCAAATGAAATGGGTATTAAATGGTGGATAACCAGCGCCCTTGAAAGCAATATAGGCTTAAACGCAATTGCACAATGGACCTTTACCCTGAAAAATTCATTGCCACAAGGCCTAGGAACAGGTAGTCTTTTCACAAATAATATAGAAAGTCCACTTGAGGTAAGGGAAGGTAAGTTATTATATAACAATGATTTAGAATGGAATCATAAATTAATTAAAGATATATGTACATAGAACAAGGGTATGAAGGAAATTTTAGCCTGTGGAAATTTTGGATACTTCCACTTGGGTTTATTGGTTTTATGATTCTCAACTATATTTCCATGCTCTATTCACCGGTACCTGTAGATGTAATGATGACCGATCTCATAGATAAGCTGGGATCTAATTTAGTGCTCATCTTAATACTTGTGCCCTTGGCCCTGGGACTTTTCATTGTATTCGGCTGGGTAAAATTGATCCAATCACAATCAATCAGAGCCCTTACCACATCGCGGAATAAAATAGACTGGAAACGAATTGGTTTTGCATTTTTCCTATGGGGTGCTATTACTGTACTTCTTACGGGAGTTGACGTTTTTTTCTCCCCGGAGAAATTTCAATTAAATTTTCAATTAGTGCCCTTTTTAAAATTAGCGGTAATTGCCATATTATTGATTCCCTTACAGACCAGTTTTGAGGAGTATATGTTTAGGGGGCATATGATGCAAGGCCTTGGACTTCTGGTTAAAAATAGATGGTTTCCATTATTGGTCACCTCACTTTTGTTCGGACTAATGCACCTTGGAAATCCGGAGGTAAGCACGTTGGGGCCGGGGATCATGATCTTTTATATCGGTACCGGACTCTTTCTGGGAATTATTACTCTAATGGATGAAGGCCTGGAACTCGCTTTGGGTTTTCATGCTGCAAACAATCTTTTCGGTGCTCTTTTGGTGACAGCAGACTGGACGGCCTTTCAAACAAATTCAATTTACCGGGATATATCAAGCCCAGTCCTTGGATGGGATATATTGGTTCCCGTTTTTGTCATCTTCCCGCTGTTGCTCTATTTCTTTGCCCGTAAATACGGATGGAAGAATTGGAAAGAAAGATTGACAGGTAAGGTAGCGACAAGAGAAGAATTTTTAGAAAGTCAGGCAAATGGATAGATCATACAAAACAATTCATAAGTATTTTAAATTTCAGGGGAGTCATTTTTCTCCTTCCGAGTTAAACGATGTGGCCTACAGCCTAATAAAAGAAGGAGACGAGGAAGAACAGAAAATAATTCTGCCTTAGCTACCGGATCTTATTTTGATTTAAAGGAGAAGGATACGGCACTGCTATGTCTTTCTGCAAGTTATATTGCAGCAAAAATGATGCTGGTACGCGCTATGGTATTGGGATTATCTCTAGATCATATAGCCCCTTCATCTTCCCCTCTGAGTGGCCTCAGAAAGTCATACGATCTATGTGCCATGGTTCCATTGCAATTGGAAAAGTCGTTGAGCAATATTTCAAAAATCAAACTCCTTTTAGTAGGTGGTGCACCTGTTTCCGTTGATTTAAGAGCCAAGGTGCAAAATATATCAACGAGAATCTACGAGACCTATGGTATGACAGAAACCTGCTCTCATATAGCAGCCAGACCCCTTAATTTGCCCATCTCAAAAGATAATAAAGATTCTTCAGATTCTTTTCACACCTTCCCGGGGATCACCGTATCCGAAGACGACAGAAAATGTCTGAAAATTCATGCACCTGCGCTAATGGGGGATTCAATTAGTACCAATGATGTTGTGAATCTGGTTTCGGAAACTGAATTTGAGTGGGTAGGCCGTTGGGACAATGTCGTAAATTCGGGTGGAGTAAAACTCTTTCCCGAGCAGATCGAAAAAAAATTGAGGCCTATCATAGAAGGACGTTTTATGCTTACCGGCATACCAGACAAGGAATTGGGAGAAAAATTAGTACTTATCGCAGAAGGGAAGGTCGATAAAACTTCATTGAGATCAGAAATTGAAAATATGACGGCTCTAGGCAAATTGGAAAAACCCAAAGAGATCTTTGAATTAGAAAATTTTTTATGCTCAGAAAGCGGCAAACTGCTCCGAAAAGAAATTAAAGCCGCACTCTTATCTTTCTCCGAATAGTTCCGTCTAAAGAAAGCAGAAGAGCGCTTATATAGGGAAGGAAAGAAATCTTAATAAGGAAAGTTACCGAATTTTAAATTCAACCTAAAAAGATGTATTTTTCAGCCTATGTCTAAAGAGTAAATAGCGTAAAACATTTGCTTCTGATTATATATAAAAACAGCGTCCCCTATGAGATATTTTCTTTACGTATGCCTAGTTTTTTTGCCAATTATTACCAGCTCTCAACACATACTTCCTGAGAAGGAACGTGCTCAAGTTGTGGATGAGATACTTTCGGAACGTTTTGATACTCTCTTGCCCCAATTAATGGATGATGTGGGCATTGATATGTGGATCGTCATTTCCAGAGAATACAATGAAGATCCGGTACTTAGGACTATGTTACCAGCTACCTGGCTTAATGCACGTAGGAGGACCATCCTTGTATTCTATAGAGATAAAGCAAAAAACATCATTGAAAAACTGGCTGTGGCACGGTATAATGTGGGAAAAAATATAGAATCGGCCTGGGATAAGGAAAAAGAACCAGACCAATGGAAACGACTTATTCAACTTATTGACGAACGAGATCCCGAGAAAATAGGTCTCAACTATTCTCAGGATCATAATATTGCGGACGGTTTGGATAAGACAGACTATGATGAATTTATGCAGTATTTACCTGCCAAATACGATAAAAGAGTTGGTACTGCCGAGCAATTGGCTGTCCGCTGGATAGAGACGCGTACAGAACGCGAAATGGTTATTTACAATCAGTTAGTTAGCATTACTCATAATATAATTAAAGAAGCATTTTCAGAAGCTGTGATCACTCCGGGGATTACAACTACCTCTGAAGTGGAATGGTGGATGCGCCAAAAAGTGACAGACCTGGGACTGGAAACCTGGTTTCACCCTACAGTAGATATTCAAAGATCTAATGAGGGTCTTGTTAGCCATCTCTATTCATTTTCCGGTCGGCCGGAAGACATGGTCATTTTACCGGGAGATCTCTTGCATTGCGATTTTGGGATCACCTATTTAAGGCTGAATACAGATTGCCAGGAATTAGCATACGTACTTCGTCCAAAAGAGAATAGCCCACCAAATTACCTTGTAGATGCTTTGAAAAAGGGAAATAGGGTGCAAGACTTTTTAACGAATAACATGAAAAAAGGCCTTACAGGGAATCAAATACTGTCCAAGGCACTGGCTGAAGCTAAGGCAGATGGATTGCGTCCTGCAATTTACACTCACCCCTTAGGACTATACGGGCATTCTGCAGGAACAACCATAGGAATGTGGGATGCACAAGGAGGGGTAATGAAAGATGACGGGGAGAATTATCCTTTAAATTTAAACACGGTATATGCCATAGAGCTGAATACTACAGTAAACATCCCCGAATGGCAGCGAGACATCAGAATAATGCTGGAAGAAGCAGGGTTTTATGGCCCTGAAGGTTTTCGCTACGTAAATGGCAGGCAAACCGAATTACTATTGATCCCAAGAGTAAAGGCGCATCAAGGCAACTAGTTATATTTTATTTAAATCACGCTATTTGTGCTAAGTATCATTTATCTGGTATTTTCTAGTGGGGTAACTGTATCTAATAGTATGGTTGTAAATCTTACGAACATTAACAAAGTTAAAAGTGACCAAAGCAGCAGCTAGAATCTAGTTTTCTATTTCTAAAAGATTTACTTTTTGGTCTAACTTAGTAAGTTCCACCATTTTTGAAATAAATGTTTCATTTGGGGTACCATAGTTTCTATATACTGTACATTTTAGGAATACAGGAAATTTATTGTCTACATCTAAAGATTTATTTTCAATATTTATGAGCCACGTTCCCTTTTGTGTATTCTCAATAAGAAACTGTTCTGTTTGATATCCATATTCCGTTTCCCTTAAAAGTCTGTCTTCATTTTCTTCGTAGGTATGTCTCCATATGTCATACTTTTTATCGGGATTTACAAATTGTACCTCAAAAGGTGCTGCCGCAACGTTCCAATCAAAAACGATACGGGTATTAATATTCAATGCCCTTTCTAAAAAAGCACTGGGAAGCTCCCGAAATGGAATACTAGATTTATGTTTTGTTGCCAAATGGCGAACTTCAATGGCTATTGTCTGTATTATATCCGAATCTAAGCTGGCACCTAATATTTGACCTGAAAGCATTTGTTTATAAAGCCCGAATGCTATTTCGTATTCCCCTGTCTTTACCAGGGTCCTGGCCATGTCTAGATAGCTCTGTATTCTGTCTGGTCTTAGTACAGCAATTTGTTTATAAAATTTTAGGCTAGTCTCATATAAACCCTCGCTTTCATAAAACATTGCTTTTGTCTTTAACAGCGAAATATTTGTGTCGCTTTCTCCTAAATT
>NZ_CAMYKH010000008.1:54646-62505 GCF_947258935.1 uncultured Muriicola sp. | reverse complement strand
AGTTGCAGAATTATTTGAGCTAAGTTTTGTTTTAATAATAATTACGCCCCCTCTTCCGAGTGATCCGTATCTGTTTGTTCCTGAAAGACCGTTAATTACAGTCGCACTCGCTATAGTATTTGGGTCTAGAAAGTTTGGCGGTGTTGTAAAGGGTACGTCATCAACAACAAATAGGGGTGGTGACTGGAATAGTAAAGAAGTTTCTCCTCTTATCTGATAGGTCTCTTCCCCGATGAATCCTGAAACTATTAATCCGGGAAATTGACCTGCAAGGTATCTCCCAAGTGAAGTAGCACTTTTTGATAGGTCTTCGGCATTTTTAGTGGTAACTCCATAACCTAAACTCCTATTTTTTTTTCTCCCCAGCGATGTTTCCAACTCTTCCTCACCGGCATCTTTCAATTTTTTTTCCGTGACAGTAACCTTGTTGAGTTCTGTATATTTGGGTTTAAGCTCAATATTTAAAATTCCTAGTTCTTTTACCAGGATTTTTTTGGATTCCAAGGTAAAGAAATTGGTCGTTAACACATCCCCAATACTAATGTTTATGGCATATTCACCGTTCACATTGGTTTCAACCTGAGTAAGACTTCCTTCCACCCCAATTAGGACCCCTTGAACGGGTTCTCCTTTAGAAGTTACCTTACCTGTTAAGGTAAATGCATTGGTTTTGTCTGAGGCAGCACTGAATGTAACATTATCCTCGGCAAGTGGTAAGGCATCCTCAACATATATATTGCTGTTCATTGTACTTTCAATCTCCCTCTTTTTCTTTTCAGCTAGTAAAGGATTATTTTTTGTAGTGAACGCAATAGCGCCATTTCTTGCAGCTGGCCCGAACCTCGCTGAGGCCAATACACCCGGTATAAACAATATATTCTCAACACGTTCCGGGGGAAGGATTGCTGATGCCGATTGAAATTCTGTATTTAAAAGTATACCATCTATTAGTACAGCGACAGGAGCAGAACCTCTGCCCAGAAACCTCTCTTGATTTAAGGAACCTCTTACCGTTAATCCAGGTATTTGTCCACGCACCAATTGGCCCAGAGATGCGGCACCTATCGTCAGCTGGTCCGCTGTTCTAAAATACCCAGCTGCACTTATGCTGTTTCTGGTCATTATTCCAAAAGGGGTAATGACTTCCTCCCTCCCTTTGTCATTAAGTTTGCTTTCCTTCAGAACTACCTCATCTAACTGTTCATACTTAGGATGTAATTCAAAATTTATAACGGTATTTTCTGAAACCCTTGCAACTTCTGGTTTAAGCGTAAAAAAATCTGTTTCCAGAATGTCTCCATAGTTGGCTTTAATAGCATATTCTCCATTGCTATTGGTCTCCACTTCATCTAAACTTCCTTTTATTTTAACCCTAACGCCAGGTATGGGTTTTCCTTCCATCGTTATTTTTCCGGTAACCATTGAATTGGAATCTTTTACCCCGATTAGGTCCAAATTCTCTCCCAACTTTGTATTGCCTTCTGTGTATGCTACTTGCAGTGCATAGGACATGCCAACTGCAGGATAAGTAGTCCAATTAGATTGACTAAAATATCTGCTAAATACAGTATTGCCATTATTGGACATGGCCAATCGTATATCCGAGGAGTCGCCAATTGTTTCTAAAAGTTGTAAGCTAACAACTACATTGCCATTAATTTTTATGTTTTGAGTTGAAATATCAATGCTATCCCTGCCTTCCCGGATAGAAACCCAATGATTGATGGCTTTTTTTAAGATTGGTCTATTTGGTAAACCGTCCTTTACATCGTAGATGTTTAATCGCAGCTGAACACTGTCGGTTGTATTTTTTGAAACTTCAAAAAAAACTTTTTCGATGATAGCTTCATCATAAGGTATCTTTATTAACGAAGCTAATTCACTGCCATTGATCAAGACTTCGTTTAAGGGTACTTCTGCATATAGATTTTTAGAGATACCCCCCAGAATATTGCGATTATTAAATTTTTCAACCTCAGCTGTGCTTTTTTTCTCTTTTGGAAGGTTGACGAAAGGTATAACCCAGTCATAGTATCCAATGGAGGATATCACCAAGGTATCGGTTTTTTCAAATAATTCGTTCTGGAGCTTAATTTTAAAAAAACCGTCAGTATCTGAAATGGCACCCCAATCTTTACCTCTAATTCCAATATCTGCATAGGGAATTGTTTTTTGCTCAAAACGATCAAAAACGATAGCATCAATTTTTAGCTGGTTTTGTGCGAACATGCAAAACAAACTGCTAAAAAAAAATATGATTAATACGCTTGTTTTTTTCATTGAGCTGGGTATATAATCTAATATCAAGATTAAGAATTTAACCGCAAATTTTGTGCCTTATATACGTTTTACGCTGGCATTTTAAATGATATTATACCTGTAATACGCCCATATTGAAAGATTTCTTAATAGGGGAATGGTTGGCCGCTTCAATGCCCATGGAGATCCATTTACGGGTTTCTAACGGGTCTATGATGGCATCGGTCCATAGCCTGGCAGCTGCGTAATAAGGAGAGATCTGGTTGTCATAGCGTTCTTTTATCTTATTAAATAACTCTGCTTCCTTCTCAGGGGTAATCTTTTCACCTCGTTTCTTCAGAGATGCGGTCTCTATCTGCAGGAGTACCTTCGCGGCAGAATTTCCACTCATTACGGCCAGTTCTGCACTTGGCCATGCAACTATAAGTCGGGGATCATAGGCCTTTCCGCACATGGCATAATTCCCTGCTCCATAACTGTTACCAATGATGACAGTAAACTTAGGGACCACAGAATTACTAACAGCATTCACCATTTTAGCGCCATCCTTAATGATACCCCCATGCTCACTTTTGCTGCCTACCATAAATCCGGTCACATCCTGTAGGAATACCAAAGGAATCTTTTTTTGATTACAATTGGCTATAAATCGCGTCGCCTTATCTGCAGAATCGGAATAAATGACGCCTCCAAATCGCATTTCTCCTTTTTTTGTTTTTATCACCTTTCTTTGATTAGCTACTATGCCTACGGCCCATCCGTCTATTCTCGCATAGCCAGTAAGTATGGTCTTTCCATATCCTTCCTTATACTGCTCAAATTCTGAATTATCTACTAAACGTTTGATGATCTCCAGCATATCGTATTGATCCGATCTCGACTTAGGCAGGAGGCCAAAAATATCGTCTTGCTTTTCTACAGGAGAGTAGGCCTTGGTACGGCTAAATCCGGCTTTTGGAGATTCTCCAAACTTATTGAGCAATTTCTTGATTTTATCAAGGGCATCTTTATCATCCTTAGCCTTATAATCCGTGACCCCACTTATTTCACAGTGCGTGGTAGCACCACCCAGTGTTTCATTGTCTACAACTTCGCCAATAGCTGCCTTTACCAGGTAACTACCGGCCAAAAAGATACTTCCGGTTTTGTCAACGATCAGTGCCTCATCGCTCATAATTGGCAAATAGGCGCCTCCGGCAACACAACTGCCCATAACTGCTGATATTTGGGGGATACCCATACTGCTCATTACGGCATTGTTGCGAAAGATCCTTCCAAAATGTTCCTTATCGGGAAAAATTTGTTCCTGCATGGGCAAATACACCCCAGCGCTATCTACAAGGTAGATGATGGGTAGTCTGTTCTCAATTGAAATCTCCTGTGCCCTTAAATTCTTTTTGGCAGTAATAGGAAACCAGGCCCCTGCTTTTACCGTGGCATCATTGGCCACAATTACACATTGCCTTCCCTGAACATAGCCAATTACCACTACCACCCCTCCAGACGGGCAACCACCGTGTTCTTCATACATACCCTGCCCGGCAAACGCTCCAATTTCGACCTGTTTAGAATCCTTGTCAACTAAATAATTGATACGCTCCCTGGCGGTCAATTTACCCTGCGAATGAAGCTTTTCTATTCGGGCTTTTCCTCCACCAAGTGCCACTTTCGCAAGTTGTTTTTTAAGTTCTGAACGTTTTTGTTTGTTGTGATCTTCGTTGATATTGAAGGAAATGTCCATGTAATATTCACTGTTTCTATTGGTCCCTAAAGATAAGCAGTAATATTCATTAACTTTGGTAAAAATAAGAAGGAAATATGGCTAACAGCATTGGATGGGGTATCATTGGACTTGGAAATATCGCCCATAAATTTGCAAAAGATCTTTCCCTAGTTCACGATGCTGCCCTTATGGCGGTGGCTTCAAGATCTATCCAAAAAGCAATTGCTTTTAAAGATGAATTTAAGGTTCCAAATGCTTTTGATAGTTATGAGGCACTTTTTAAATGTGAAGAAGTAGAGGTGGTTTATATAGCGCTCCCTCATTCTGAGCATTTAACCTGGAGTATCATGGCCATGGAACATGGGAAGCATGTTCTCTGCGAAAAACCTTTAGGGGTGAACCTTGGGCAGGTGCAACAAATGATCAATGCTTCGAAAAAGTACAACGTCTTTTTAATGGAAGCCCTGTGGAGTCGTTTTATACCCGCCATTCAAAATGCAAAAGAGTTGGTTGAAGAAGGTGAAATAGGGAGCATTGGTTATATGCATGCAGATTTTGCCTTTTTTGGCTTAGACAGGGATCGGGAAGGGCGTTTACTTAATCCCGCATTGGCGGGAGGTTCATTGCTAGACATTGGTATCTACCCGGTTTTTCTTGCATATTTGATGCTGGGAATTCCTGATACCATTGAAGCCTCAGCAAAATATATCGAAACCGGGGCAGAAATGCAGATAGCCATGCAGTTTACATATCCCTCTGCACATGCTCTTTTATTTAGTGGTTTAAGTGCCAATAGTTCCATGGAGGCCAGTATTTCCGGGAGTGATGGTACAATTGTAATCCACTCCAGATGGCACGAGGCACAAGGCCTTTCTGTAATTAAGAATAATAAAACAGAAAAAATACACCTTCCAACTGTAGGTAAGGGATATACATATGAAATTGAAGAAGTTCACCACTGTCTTGATAACAAACAGATTGAGAGCCACTTGTGGTCTCATAGGAATAGTTTGGAACTGATAGGTCTTTTAGATAAAATTCGTGCGAAGGCCGGCATTACCTTTCCATTTGAATGATAAAGTTCAATTATTAGGATTAATTTTCGACGGTTTTTACGATATTTGAGAATAACTAAATGAAATTTTATGGCGATGGATAAAAATACCGTCTTAGCATGGGCAACATTCATAATGATTATTGTGGGTTTAGCTTTGATAGCACTTGGTGCTTTTAGATATGATGATATAGCCGGTTACGGATTTGCTTCAGTGGGGATCGGGTTCTTTGCCATAGCCTGGGTGTTCAATGCCCTGAAGGGTCGAGTATAATTCTTCATTTTATACTTCTACAAATACTAATTTTACAAACCTATTTTAGCTGATGTCAGACGATAAAAAGGTCATATTCTCCATGTCTGGAGTGACTAAGACCTATAAGAATGCCAATACACCCGTATTAAAGAATATTTACCTCAGTTTCTTCTATGGAGCCAAGATCGGGATCCTTGGACTTAATGGTTCCGGTAAGTCGACTTTACTCCGTATCATAGCAGGGACAGATAAGAATTATCAGGGTGATGTTGTTTTTTCTCCCGGATACAAGGTGGGGTATTTGGAACAGGAACCGAAGTTAGATGAATCTAAAACGGTCCTCGATATTGTAAAAGAAGGTGTGGCCGAAACTGTGGCGATACTTGATGAATACAATAAGATCAATGATATGTTTGGTCTTCCTGAAGTTTATGAGGATGCTGATAAGATGCAAAAACTGATGGACAAACAGGCGGCCCTTCAGGATCAGATAGATGCTGCCAATGCCTGGGAGCTAGATACCAAGCTAGAGATCGCTATGGATGCCCTTAGAACCCCGGAACCTGATAAGAAAATAAGTGTCTTATCTGGAGGGGAACGAAGAAGAGTAGCCTTATGCCGACTTCTTTTACAGGAACCCGAAATACTATTGTTGGATGAACCTACTAACCATTTGGATGCAGAATCTGTACACTGGTTAGAGCACCATCTGGCAGCCTATAAAGGGACAGTGATTGCGGTAACACACGATAGGTATTTCCTGGATAACGTGGCCGGATGGATCCTTGAATTAGATAGGGGAGAAGGTATTCCATGGAAAGGCAATTACAGCAGTTGGCTCGATCAAAAATCAAAACGAATGGCCCAGGAGAGTAAAGTGGCCTCAAAACGTCAAAAGACCCTGGAGCGAGAACTAGAGTGGGTCCGCCAGGGCGCAAAAGGACGTCAAACCAAACAGAAAGCCCGTTTGAATAATTATGACAAATTACTAAGTCAGGATCAAAAACAGTTAGACGAAAAACTTGAGATCTATATTCCCAATGGTCCACGTCTGGGCACCAATGTTATTGAGGCCACGGGAGTAAGCAAGGGCTATGACGATAAATTGCTATACGACAATCTCAATTTTAACCTGCCACAAGCCGGTATTGTAGGGATCATTGGTCCTAACGGAGCAGGAAAGACCACTATCTTTAAGATGATCATGGGTGAGATATCCCCAGATAAAGGGGAGTTTAAAGTAGGGGAGACGGCCAAGCTCGCTTATGTAGATCAAAGTCATTCCAATATTGATCAGGATAAAACTATTTGGCAGAATTTTAGTGATGGGCAAGAACTGGTCATGATGGGAGGCAAACAAGTAAATTCACGTGCCTATTTGAGCAGGTTCAATTTCTCGGGTAGTGAACAGAATAAAAAGGTGAGCATGCTCTCCGGTGGTGAGAGAAACAGGCTTCATTTGGCAATGACCTTAAAAGAAGAGGGCAATGTGCTGTTACTTGATGAGCCTACGAACGATCTGGATGTGAATACCTTAAGAGCTTTGGAAGAAGGATTGGAGAACTTTGCGGGCTGTGCCGTTATCATATCGCATGACCGCTGGTTCCTGGACCGGGTGTGCACTCATATCCTTGCTTTTGAAGGTGATTCTGAGGTGTATTTCTTTGAAGGATCATTCTCTGAATATGAAGAAAATAAACAGAAACGATTAGGTGCTGACCTTACTCCTAAACGACTGAAATACAAAAAACTTATCAGGTAGCTGGCTCTATCGCCGTAAACGACATTAATAAGAGGTCTGGCCTAGAGAATTAACGCCATTTTGATATTACTCCTGTCATATGGAGGTGGTACTTCCATTGGGATTTCTTGGAAACCAAACTTTTTGTATAAATAAATGGCAGGTTGAAGCACAGTATTTGAGTAGAGCACTATGGAGGCTATCTGATTCTTATTACAATAATCGATGGCGTATTTTAATAGCTGATGTCCAATTTTCTTTCCTTGATATCCCTCCCGCACTGCCATTTTGCCTAATTCAACAGTGTTAGTACCCATGGGAATGAGCGAAAAACAACCCACGATAGATTCCTTCAGTTGCGCAAAAAAAATTACTCCTCCTTTATCAATGATCACTTCCTGGCAATTATCTAATAAATCGGAGTCTTTGGGTTCCACATAAAAGTATTCAGTTAGCCAGGCAATATTCAACTCCTTGAAAGCTGGTGCCAGATGGGGCTGGAATGGGATTATGCGGACAGACATTAGTTTATTCTAGTTGGGAATCCTTGTTCTTTTAGATCTTTTTGAACATATCTTAATGGAATTTACAATTATTTATTAGTACAAAAATCTAAATAGAAGGTTTCTCCGTATATAGCATGTAACCACTTTACAAAAAGTAAAAAAAGCGTATTAAACTTTTACACTATGACTGAAACAAAAAACAATAACGGATTAAAAGTAATTGCCGGTTTATTAGGGGTAGTACTATTGGGTACTATTATCTATACCGTTAGTCTTTATCAAGACAAGAAAAAAGTACAAACTGAACTTACCCAGGAAAA